>NZ_JBHYGG010000259.1:0-47631 GCF_051859125.1 Gemmata sp. | reverse complement strand
AGGGCGACCACCCCTCACACTAACGCACACGGCTTGCATGGATTCTTTCGGCGGCAGGAGGGTCTGCGGGTGGAAGTCTCTCTCGGGCCGTTGCCCACCGAGCTGCACGACCGCATCCGCCAGTGGGTCGCGTCCGATCGGTGGGCCGGCCCGGAGACCGCGTGGCCGGACGCCGTGGCGATCAGCGGCGGGCCGGCGTGGTGTACACTGCTCGACCCGGACGGCGGGGTGTACTGCTGGTGCCCGTGGGACGACACCGTCACCCCAATCGAGGACGGTCCGCGGAAAGTGTTAGAGGTCGTCATCGGGGCCAAGTACCGCCCCGAGCTGGCCGTGTGGCTGCCCGCCCAGCCAGCCGGCGCTCTGTTGTGCGTCGGGTGCCGCGGGGTGGGATGGCGCGACCCGTCCGGGCCGTCCGACGTCTGCCACGCCTGTGCGGCGCTGGGCTGGCTACCACCGGAGAGGTAGGCCGAGCGCGGTGGCGACTCCCGGCACCCCGGCAGAGCGCGCCCCCGTGTCGTTGGCGGCGGGACGGGCTAAGATGCTCTCCCGGAGGTGCGCCGGTGGAAGAGCGCTGTTCACGATGCCTGCACGCGGTGCGGCTCGGCGACCGCGGCCGGCGGCCGCCGTGGTGCCCGCACTGCGGGACCGACTTCGTTCCCGCACCGCTCGGCACGCCGGGCCCCGACCCCGCGGCCGCCGAGGTTGTCCCGGTCCCCGTCGGCGAGTTCCACGCCCCGGCGGTCCGCCGCGGGCCGAGCCTGTTGCAAGTCGCCGTCGGGGTGGCCGTCGCGCTCGCGGTCCTCGGCGCGGTGAAGGACGCGCTGACCCGCGACCCCGAGAAGCCGTTCCGCGAACAGCACCTCAACCAGTTCCGGGCGCTCCGCGAGGAGCCGCCCGCGTCCGTCGCGTTCCGCCGCAACGCCGGGGGAATCATCGTCACCGACCCGATTGAGGTCCGCACGTTCCTCGACCTGGTCCTCGCCGCCGAGCCGGTGCGCCCGCACGACACCGAACCCGTCGACGAGGTCTCGGTCACCTTCCCCGGGGTCGCCGGCACCTACCTGATCGGCCGCGACTCCCAGAACGGCGACGAGTTCTGGCTCCGCGTCCGCACGCCCGACGCGCCGGGAACCGACGACGCGCGCCGCGTGGTGCAGTTCACCTCCCCGGCCCTGACGCAGTGGCTCCAGCGGACGAAGGTCGCGGCGCTGCCGTAGCGCTCAAGTCGAGAAGCGATGGCACGCGGAGGACGCGGATCAAAGCCGGGATGAAGAGGATCGGGCACAGCAGGAACCCGTTTGATCTTCTTCAATCCCGTCTTTGATCCGCGTCCTCCGCGTGCCATCGCTTCTTTCCCTGCCTATGCCTCGGCGAGGCACTCGCGCAAGAACCGCACGCCGTGCTCGATGTCCTGGAACCGTTCGAGCTGCGTGCCGGCCTCGCGCTCGATGCACAGCGGCCCCTGGAAGCCGATCCGCTTCAGAGCCTTCACGAACGCCCGCGTGTTCGTCTGCCCGCGGCCGAGCGGCACCTCTTCCCCCCACGCCCCCTCCACCGTCGGCCGAACAGCGTCTTTCAGGTGGACGCTGCGAACGTGCGGGGCCAGCACCTCGATCGCCTCGAGCGGGTCGTCCATGTCGTAGAGGAGCATGTTCGCCGGGTCGAAGTTGACCATCAGGTTGTCGCACTTCAGGTCGGTGAGCGTCCGGAGCAGCAGCGCGCTCGACTCCTGGCCGGTCTCGAACGCGACCGTGACGCCGGCCTCGCGCGCCAGCTCCGAGACCCTGGCGAGCGTGTCGAGGAACGGGGTGCGGGCCGGGTCGCCGGGGTGCGGGAGGAACCCGGCGTGGAGCATGAGGTCGGTCAGACCGAGTTCGCGGGTGCGGGCCAGTCCCCACCGGAACCGCTCGAGCCGCTCGGGCCGGGTCGCCGGGTCGCCGAACCCGCCGGTCCGCTCGATGGTCTTCGGGGTGGTGTAGTCCTCGCCGGGGAACCCCAGCATCGCGCCGCTCATGCGGAACCCGGCGGCGGTCGCCGCGGCGGGCATGGCGTCGCCCTCGGCCCACGAGGCGTGGTGCGGGTCGCCGCAGGCGATCTGGACGACGTCGACCCCGAGCCGGTCGAGGAACCCCTTGAGTTCGGGGACGCTGGTCACCTGCAACGACCAGCTACACACGCCGATTGCCAGCGGCTCGATCGCCATTCGTGGTTCTCCGGGAGGAACGCAAGGGGTGCGGGGGCGATTGTATCCGGCCCCCTTTCAAGACGCGAGTGTCCGATTGCAGAGGCCGACTGTCCGGCACTCCGACAAGTTGAACGATCGTAAGAATGCGCACCACGCTGCCGTTACAATTTCTAAACGCCGTCTCTGAAAGGGCTTGTGCGAATAATGTGAATCATGAGAAATCGCGGCTTCTCAATTGCTATGAGGTAGTCCACGCCCAGATGAAGATGACGAATCACCGCTCACCAGTCTCACCACCGCTCCTGCTCCACCATTGCCCTTGGAGCGCGATTCGGGGTTGAGGACGGCGCGATCGCCCACGCGCCGTCCTCCCCTGAATCGTTTTTTCGTCATCTACTCCTCTGAATCGTTCAATCGCGATCCGCCGTCTCAACGTGTCACAGAATTCCGGAAACTGGTCGGAAGCGGGAGTGCCCCGAGTCAGACCCGATGTCGTGGATCATTTGCCCTGGGTGGGGCAGGCATTCTTGCCTGCCTCCGGAAGCACCTGGAGGCAGGCAAGAATGCCTGCCCCACCAGACTGAAACGGGCATCACCCTCCGGACCGCCGGGCCTCCAGCTCCTGCCAGCGGGCGAAGAGCCTCTCCACCGCGGCCTGCGCGTCTTCGAGGGCGCGGCACGCGGTGCCCATCCCGACGTGGTCGCTCGGCGGCACCCGCGCCACATCCGCCTCGCGGGCGGCGACGGTCGCCTCCGCCGCGGTGATCGCCGCCTCCATCCCGTCCCACTCCTGCTGCTCGCGGTAGCTCAGCTTCTTCAGCTTCGCCGCGGCCGCTTGCGGCTTCGGGGCGGCCGCGGCCGCGGGCTTGTTCAGGTCCGCGGTCGAGCGCTCGTAGGCCGTTAGCCACTGGCTCACGCTGCCGTACGGGGCGGCCCCGCCGCGGCCGTCGAGGCCTATCACCTCGGTGCAGAGCCGGTCCATCAGGTCGCGGTCGTGCGTCACCAGCACCACCGCCCCGGGGAACTCCGCGAGGCTGTCCTCCAGCACCTCCAGCGACGCGATGTCGAGGTCGTTGGTCGGCTCGTCGAGGAACAGGACGTCGGCCGGCTTCTGCATGAGCTGGGCGATCCGCACCCGGGCCTGCTCGCCGCCGGAGAGGGCGCTGAGTTCGAGGTTCAGGTGCTCGGGGGAGAACAGGAACCGCTGCGCCCACGCGGCGACGTGCAACTGGCGGTCGCCGAACGTGACCGTCTCGCCGTTCGGGGACAGCGCCTTCCGCAGCGGCTGCGAGAGGTCGAGCGCCGCCCGGCCCTGCTCGAACATCACGACCCGCAGCCCGTCGGCCCGGGTGACGGTGCCGGCGTCGGCCGCGGCGTCCCCGGCGAGCACCTTCATGAGCGTGCTCTTCCCGCTGCCGTTGGGGCCGAGGAGCCCGAGCTTCGTCCCGGGGCTCAGCAGGATGTCGAGGCCCGAGAACAGCGGGCGGCCGCCGAGCGCCTTGGCGACGCCGGTCGCGGAGAGGAGCTTCCGGGTCTGCCGGCCGGTGCCGGCGAAGTCGATCCCGGCGACCCCGGCGGCGGCCGTGCGGTACTTCAGGTCGGCGAGTTCCTCGCGCCGCTGGCCGGCGGCCTCGATCCGCGAACTCGCCTTGCGGGTGCGGGCCTGGGCCTTGTGGCCGAGCCACTCGGTCTCGCGGCGGACCTGGTTGGCGACCGCCTGCCGCTGCCGCTCCTGGCCGTCCAGGAACTCGTCCCGCTTCTCGGCGAAGTCGTCGTACCCGGCCGCGATGCGGAACGCGCCGCCGGGGTACACGCGGCTCACCTCGAGGATCTCGTCGGCGATGGCCCGGAGGAACGCCCGGTCGTGGGTGGCCGCGAGGTAGCCGAACGGCGCGTTCCGCAGGAGCCGCTCGAGCCACACGACGCCGGGGAGGTCGAGGTGGTTGGTGGGCTCGTCGAGGAGCAGCAGGTCCGGCTTGCGGGCGAGTTCGCGGGCGAGCGCGAGCCGCTTGCGCCACCCGCCCGAGAGCGTCTCGGCGAGCTGGTCGAGGTCGTCGAACCCGACCTGCGTGAGGGTGATGGTGGCCTGGGTGTCGCGCTCGTGCTCCTCGGGCACCTCGGCCGCCAGCGCCGCGGTGACGACGCCGTGAACGGTCAGCCCGGGGGGGAACGCGTCGTCCTGCGGGATGTACCCGACCCGGACCCCGCGGCGGCTGGTGACGGTGCCGGCGTCGGCGGGTTCGAGGCCGGCGAGGATCTTCACCAGCGTGGACTTGCCGGCCCCGTTCGGGCCGATGAGGCCGACCCGCTCGCCGGCGCGGAGGTCGAGACAGAGCCCCGCGAACAGGGGCCGGTGGGCGAACGACTTGGTGAGGTTTTGCGCGCTGAGCAGAAGGGACATGCCGCGTTCCGGGTGCCGTGGGGTGGACCCGGTCATTCTACGGGGCGGTTCTGACTTCAAGTTCGAAGCACGAAAATCGAAGCACGAACCAAACTCGCCGCCTGGATACCTTTCGTGCTTCGTGCTTCGAATTTTTGCGGCAGTGATCGAGCGGGGTCACTTCTTCTTGCCGAAGCCGCCCTCGCGGAACGGGTTCGGCTTGTCGCTCTTCTCGCCCTTGTCGGTCCTCTCCTCGCGGTTCCAGCCCTTGCCCGAGGGCGGGCCGCCGGCCGGCTTGTCGGTGGCGGCGCTCACCTTGTCGGACGACGGCGGGGTCGAGCCCGGGAGGGCGAACCCGCCGGTGCCGCGGCTGGCAACCGACCGGCCCGATGATGACGGGAACGCGCCGCCCTCGCCCGTGATGGCCGCGATCCGGGCGTCCTCGGACTGCTTGAAGTTGAACCGCACCAACTCGTCGGCGGTGATGAGCCCGTCGCCGTTGAGGTCCATTTCGAGGAACCTGGCGATGTCGTCGCCCGACTTCCGCCACTCGTACAGCGCGACCTGTCCGTCCTTGTCGGTGTCGTACTTGTCGTACCACTCCGGGAGGTCCTTCGGCAGGTGGCCGTACCGCATGGCGACCGGCTTGGGCTCGACCGCGTCCTTCTTCTCGTCCTTGCGGCCGAAGCCGTTGTTGGGGTCGCCCCAGTTGGGGCCGTTGAACCCGCCCGGGGGGCCGCCGAACCCGCCCCGGTCCCCACCGCGGTCCCGGTCGCTGCCGCCGGGGCCGCCGCGGTTGGCGTAGTAGCCGCGGTACTCGTCGCCGTCGACGAACCCGTCGCCGTTGCGGTCGATCTGCTGGAAGTTCTGCTTGAGGCGGTCGTCGGCCTCGGCGAACGCGATCCGGCCGTCGCCGTCGCGGTCCTGTTCCTTGAGGCGCTGGGCGGCCCGGTCGTCGGGGTTGCCCCCGCCCGGGGGGCCACCGAAGCCGCCGGGGGGGCCGCCGGAGCCCCCAGGGGGGCCGCCGGCCGGTGGGCCGCCCGGGGCACTCGTCGTGAACGTCATCGGCGCGCCCGGGGGGCCGCCGGGGGCGGGGCCGGCGGCGGCCCGCGCGGCCTTGGCCGCCTCGCTGCGGGCGAAGTGGTCGAGGTACTGCGCCTTGGTCATGATGCCGCTGTCGGGCAGCGGGATGCTCCCGTCGCGCTCGGCCCGCTGGCGGCCGAACTCGCGCATCCGCGGGTCGATCTTGCCGAGGTCGATGGTGCCGTCGGGGCCGGCGGCGCTGCGCTGGAGCATCGACCAGACCATCTCCGGGTCGGCCTTGAACCCGCCGCCGGGGCCGCCGCTCCCCCTGCTGAACCCACCGCCGGGTTGCCCACCGAACCCGCCCGCCGGGGGGGCCACCGGGGCACCGCCGTCGCGGCCCTTGAACTGGGCGGTCGTGTGGACGGGGCCGTACACGAGGACGCCCCCGACCAGCAGGCCGAACGCACCCAACTTCACGAGGCGATTGCGAACCATGGCGAAACCCCGGGCGGCACGGACCGATCCACAGAGAAATGTACCCCCGAGCTCCCGCCCGTGTCACGGGATATCGCCCCAGGTCTCATGCGCCTTTCATGACCGGGCCTGGCCCGGAAATTCGAAATCCGAAGCACGAAACTCGAAAGATGAAGCCCAAGACAACAAGACCCGCAACAGCACACGCCCGAGTTTCGAGTTTCGTGCTTCGGATTTCGAATTTCCGGGTCACGCCGCCTGCTTCAGCACCTTGACGATGTAGTCCCGCACCTCGGCGACCGAAACGCTCGTCGCGACCCGGCAGTTCGCGGCCGCTGTGGGGCTCGGGCGGGCGTCCACGACGGTCATGCCGCGGGTCAGTTCGCCGCGGGTCTCGACGTCCACGTAGTGCGGCTCGCTCGACACCAGGGCGGGGACCGCGACCGCCACCGTGCCCAGCACGTCCTTCAGGTGGAACCCCTCGATCCCGTAGAGGTTGGAACTCGCCCGGATGCCGAACGGCACGATCTTCCGCAGGAACTGGCACGTCCGCGAGTCCGGGTTCGGGAGTTCCAACAGGTCCAGCGGGGAGAAGACGAGTTTGCGGGTGACGTCGAGCGGAACGAGCAGGGGGTGGAGTTCGCCGTGCATCACCCGCTTGGCCGCGTCGGGGTCGAGGTGGATGTGGAACTCGGCGACCGGACCGGCGTTCCCGGGCACGGTCCACGCCCCGCCGATGATGACCGTCTGGTCGAGTACCGCCGGGAGCGTCGGGTCGCGGTCGAGGGCCGTCGCGAGGGTGGTGAGCGGGCCGAGGTTCACGACGGTGACCTGCCGCGGGTACTCGTGGGCGAGTTCGCACAGCACCTTGTCGGCCGGGTGGAGCGTGTGCCGGGTGGCGCTCGGAAAGTTCACCCCGCCGAGCCCGCCGGGGCCGTGGAGGGCGAGGCCGTCGGCGTCGTACCGGGCCGGCAGCGCAGCCGCAAGCCGGGGCCACTTGGGCGGGTCGATGACGTCGATGAGCGTGTGGACGTTGGCCGTGGCCTGCTCGGCGCTGACGTTCCCGGCGGTCGGGAGCAGGCCGAGGACGTCGAGGTTGGGGTCGTTGAGGGCGAGCGCGACGGCGAAGGCGGTGTCGATCCCCGGGTCGGCGACGATGACGATCTTGCGTGGCATGGGAGGTGTCCTACCGCGTGCGTCGGGTGACGGGCGAGCCGGTGCCGCGCCTTCACAATCGAAGGCCCACGCGAAACATCATACCGCACCCGATTCCCCCGCGAAACGGGCTACTTCGGGTCGGACCGGGTGGACCGAATGCAATCGATGAGGGCGTTGAGGGCGGGCGCGATGGTTCCGGCCGGTTGGGGGTGCCCACCCAGGAGACTCGCGGAGACTCAGGAGACTCACGGAGGCATCCGGAACCAACCGAAACACGTCCGGAATCATCCGAAACACGTCCGGAACCAACCCCGACACCCCCGAACCAATCCGAACCTGGCCGAGCGTTGAGGAAGCCCGCTCGCGAACCGGAACCGGCGCTCCTCAAGTTCCCGGAGTGATTCCCAACCACCGAAGGAATACCTGCCGGAACCACTGAAGCACCCAGTCAGCACACTCGATGAGCAAGCTCGCAATCTCGTGCCCTTGATGGCCTCTGGGTCGGAGTGTAAGGGCAAAGCGCTCGGTGGCGCGCGTCGCCTCATCTCTTATTTCGGCCAGGACAACGAAAACGCCCCAGAGCCCCAACGCGCTGACGCTCGACCCCAGAAGGCAGACGAGCAGAGTCACCAGCACCCGCACCTTCGTGTTCATCGCGGCCCCTTCCTTCCGCCACGATCCCCTCGCACGCACCGTATGCCCGCCCTGCTCCGCCCCTGCAAACTCTTCCCGGATCGCACGACCCGCTCCGAACTCCGCTGTACACCACTCGGCGATGTCCAGAAATGTCTAATTTCACCCGTCCCCGACTGCTAACAACCGCCATTTATCGATCCGATTTCGCCGGATCGCCGTTCCGGGGGAGAAAAGTCAAAAAAAACGCCGCGGTCGAGTTGACACGTGTAGTGTACGGGCGTATAAGTAATCGTGTCGGGTGCTACTGAGGAGTTGAGCAGCCGACGGGTGAACGCAACGGCGGAACGAGCACGAGGGAGGGAAGGACCATGGAAAGCTGGCGTCTGGTGTGGCGAGAAGGGTTCGCCCCCGTCATCTCGACGAGCGGCCTCGAGTCCTTGCGGGCCGCCCTCCAGGGCGACGACCCCCGGCTCACGCAGGGCAGCACCACCACCCCGCCCCCGCTGATGTGCGTCCAGGACTGGCCCGTCGAGGCCGCCTGCGCCCTCGGGTTCTGCGGGTGGCAGGGCGACGACCTCGAGACCGTCGGCCAGGTCGAGGAGTTCTTCGCCCGGGCCTGCTTCGAGGCCGACCAGCGGCTCGGCGAGCCCGCCGCGTGCCGGTGGTTCCTCAACTGGTTCGACGACACCCCCCGCGCCGACATGCGGCGCGACCTCCTCGCCGAGGTCGAGCGGTCCCTGGCCGAGCGGTTCCCGATCGAGCGGCCCGCCGCCGCGGGCCTGCAACACGAGAAGACCGAGACCGCCGCGGCCTGACCCGGCCCGGTCCCGAGGCGCCTCCACCCCCAACACACGCAATCAATCACTGAAGCGGAGTCAGTCATGATCGCCACCTGCCGCCACTGCTCGAAGTCCAAGGTGAACCGCCCCCGGGGCCTGTGCTGGAGCTGCTACTACACCCCGAACGTCAAGGAACTGTACCCGTCCACGAGCAAGTATGCACGCCGCGGGGTCGGGAATTTCACCGGAAACGCCCCGCTCCCCACGGCACCGACGACCGCCGCCCCCGGCACGCCGGAGAAGCTCGCGGTCCTCGAGCAGCGGGCGAAGCTCAAGCAGGCGCTGTTCCACCCGGCCGACGCGCGGTTCGCCGGCGACACCCGCCCGCACGAGTTCCTGAAGGGCCAGCAGCAGGCCGTGGCGGCCTGACCACACGTCCGAATGTCACCACCGGCGAGGGGGCGCGGGAAGCGGCGCCCCCTCGCCGGTGCGTGTTTGTCCCCGTCCGATACCGAAGTCTGGTGGATGCGTCCGGGTCCGGTTCAACCGGACTTGGCATAACTCGGTCGCGGGGCGAACCTTCAACCGTTTTCGCCACTCTTACGTTTGGCGAGTGACAGCGCGGTGTCACAACACCCCGAAGCCAAAGTGTCCGTCCGAGTCTGGTTGGCGGGGTTGTTCCGGCGGCGCGGGTCGGTCCGAACCGGGGGCCGCGCCGGGACGGTCCCTGGCCGCGCCGACCGGCGCAAGCCCCGGCGAAATCACCGATTGCGTCCGGGAGCGTAGGTAAAGGTCGGGGTGCGCCCGTTGTGCCGACGGTGCGCCCTGCGAACCAAATGTCCCGCTCCGCATTTGGCTTCCCAGGCCGGGGCCGCGCGATTCGTGGCGTAGAATTGGAAAGCGTTTTCAGGACGACTGGCGCTCAACGGAGGACAACCCCATGCTGGTACTCAGTCGCAAGCTCGGGGAAAAGATTTTCATCGGCGACAACATCTGCATCACGGTCGTGGACATCGACCGGGGCAAGATCCGGCTCGGGATCGAGGCACCACGGGACGTGCCGATCTACCGCCAGGAGCTGCTGCCCCTGCACCAACAGAAGGTGGAGGGTCAGACCAACCTGCCGGCGGTCTCCTGACGGCCGGGGACGAGCGCCGCTCCGAGCCACCGGCTCGAGTCCCGACCGCGGGGGCGGTACGCGGATTCGCCGGACGGGGCTCTCGCCGCCTCCCTCCTGAGCGCACCCGACCCGTGCGCGGCACCTTCCCGGGTGTCGCGCACGGGTCGCGGTTTTTGTGGGGCGGAGTGTTGTGGTGTTGAAGAGTGTTGAGAGTGTTGACGTGCCGGGAGTGTTTGCGGTCACCCACGCATTCCTCGAATCGAAGCCGCGGCGTACAACACCCCAACACTTTCAACACCTCAACACTCCCAACACTCTCAGAATCCCATGCCCGACCCCATCGTGATCGCGACGTGGCCGTTCGGTAAAGTCGCCGCGGAGGCCGCGCTGAAGGCGCTGGCGAACGGCGACCCGGCCCTCGACGCGGCCATCGCCGGCGCGCAGGCCGTCGAGGACGACTACTCGTGCCGCACGTCGGTCGGGTTCGGGAGCCTCCCGGACCGCCTCGGCCGGCTCACGCTCGACGCGTGCGTCATGGACGGCAAGACGCTCTCGTGCGGGGCGGTCGCCGGGGTCGAGCACATCAAGCACCCGGCCGCCCTGGCCCGCCGCGTCATGGACAAGACCCCGCACGTCCTGCTCGTCGGCGAGGCCGCGAAGTGGTTCGCGCTCCAGCAGGGGTTCCCGCTCGAAGTGCCGTACACCGCCGACGCCATCAAGGAGTGGCTGGAGCGGCACCCGGACCTCAAGCAGAGGCCGGGCGCGAACCCGCCGGCCCCGTGCGACGGAGCCTCGGAGATCAACATCGACGCGGACCACCACGACACGGTCACCGTGCTGACCCGCGACAAGAAGGGGAGCCTCGGCGGGGCGTGTACCACGAGCGGGCTCGCGTACAAGTTGCCGGGCCGGGTGGGCGACTCGCCGATCATCGGGGCCGGGCTGTACGCCGACGACCTCGCGGGCGCGGCCGGCGGCACCGGGGTCGGCGAGGAGATCATCCGCATCGCCGGGAGCAGCTACGTCGTGGAGCTGATGCGCTCCGGGAAGTCGCCGCAGGAGGCGTGCGTGCTCGCGTGCGAGCGGGTCAACAGGACCGCCGGCCGCCGCGGGGTCCACCCGGCCCGGGTCGCGTTCCTGGCGCTCGACCCGAAGGGAAACGTCGGTGCGGCCTGCACCGCCAAGACGAACTTCGAGTACGCCGTCGGCCGCGGCGACAGGGTCGAGTTGCTCCGGGCGAAGGAGGTCTCCGCGGCCATGTGACGGCGCAAGTCGGGCGGGCGCGGCCGTTCCCAGTCGCCGGGGTCGGGTTGCGGACCAGGGGAAGGTTCGCTATGCCCCCCCGGTATCCGGGACTTCACATCGCGGCGCGGTCAGGGGAAGACGCGCCCAGTCGGGGGGTAGGAAGCCGTGTCGCACGCGTCACAGAAGAGGTTCGATCAGGAACCGGGGCCGGACAGCAGCGGGGACGAGACGCCGGCACTCGTCGAGGTCGTTCGCACCGGGGGGGGCGAGCCGGCCGCAAAGCCCAAGGACGAGGAGCAGATGTCGCTCTTCTGGCGGGTGTTCGGCGGCACCATCCTGAGCATGGTCACGCTCGGCACGATCACGCTGTACAACAACGTCTCGTCGAACATCGCCGAGTTGCGGAGCGAACTCAGCCGCGAGCGCGAGGCCCGCGCCGAGCTGATCCGCAAGGACGAGTTCAACTCGCGGATGACCACCCAGTACGAGCGGATCCGGGCGCTCGACTCGCAGAAGGCCGAGTGCGAGGTGCTCAAGGAGCGGGTCGGCGGCGCGGCCGCGGCCCTCGAAGGGCACAAGAAGGACTCCGCGGCGTGCCTCGACCTCGTCCGCAAGGACATCGAACTGATCAAGAAGGAGGCGGCCGCGCTCGAGGTCCTGCGGGAGCGGGCGCAGGCGAACGCCGAGGGGCTGAAGGCGGTCCGCGACGAGGTGCTCACGCTCCAGAAGAGCCTGGATCAGAACAAACTTGCCGACCTTGAGCGAAAGGCGAGCCGCGACGCCCAGGCCAAGCAACTCGACGACACGATCAAGGACATCCAGCGCGGCCTCCAGGACTGCCGCGAGAAGCTGGCCCGCCTGGAGGGGCAGCGGTCCGCGGGGATGAGCGACGCGGCGACGGTCCCCGTCCCGTTCCGCACGTCACCGGGCGAGCCCAAGGGGGCCGGGGACGCGGGCGTCAAGCCGGCGGGCGGCACCGCCAAGCCCGCCCCGGCCGAGCGCCGTGGCGAGAAGGGCGAGAACTGACCGCACGATGCCTTGTCGAAATCACGTCGAGAACCGGACGGGTGGTTGGCGGGCCGCCACGGAGGGCGGCCCCTACAAACCCAGAGCCGACGTCTCGTAGGGGCCGCCCTCCGTGGCGGCCCGCGTGAGGCGGCGACCCGCGTGAGCCGACGGACCGCAAGGAACAGGGGCGCTGGCCCCTGTTTCGCGTTCCCGGCCCCGGCTATAATGTTCAATTATGGAACGCCTCAACAAGTTTCTGGCCCACGCCGGCGTCGGCTCCCGCCGGTTCTGCGACACCCTCATCGTCGCCGGCCGCGTGAAGATCAACGGCGTCCGCGTCACCGACCTGGGCATCAAGGTCGACCCGGCCGCGCACCAGGTCGCCGTGGACGACCAGCCGGTGAAGGCCGAGCGGCTCGTCTACTGGGCCGTCAACAAGCCCGTCGGGCACCTCTGCACCAACGACGACCCGGACGGCCGCCCCCGGGCTATTGACCTCCTGCCCCACGTCGACCAGCGGGTGTACACCGTCGGCCGGCTCGACGAGGCCAGCGAGGGGTTGCTCCTGATGACCAACGACGGCGACCTCGCCGTCTCGCTGATGCACCCGCGGTACGGCATCCCGAAGATGTACTTCGTGCTGGTCGCCGGGAAGCCGGGACCGGACGACCTCCAGAAGCTCCTCGACGGCGTGTGGCTCAGCGAGGGCAAGGTGAAGGCCCGGAGCGTCAAGCGGCTCAAGGCCCAGGGGAACAGTACCTGGCTGCGGGTCGTGCTGACCGAGGGGAAGAACCGCGAGATCCGCCGCATGCTCGCGAAGCTCGGCCACAAGGTCATGAAGCTCCGCCGCGTCGCCATCGGCCCCATCAAGCTCGACAAGCTGCCCAAGGGCAAGGCCCGCCGCATCAGCGAGACCGAGATGGCCGACCTGCGGAAGTTCGTCGCCACCGCGAAGGACAAGATCGAGCAGGCCCGCACGCGGGCTGCCAACCGAAAGCCGGGCGATCTGCCCAAACCAAACAACGAAGACAGAAGAGGGTGATCCACCGATTCCGCAGAAGACACAGATTTGAAGACCGGGGACGAGGAGACAAGAAGGGACCGCACGCTCCTCGGGTTTCTGTCTGTTTTATCTGTGTCTTGTGCGTAATCTGTGGATCAACTTTGCCTGTTGCTTTGTGGTTTCTTCATGTTCCACCGCACCGCCCGCGTCACCGAACACGTCCAACTCGCCGAGCGCACGTTCCGCGTGCGGGTCGAGTGCCCCGAGGTCGCCGGTGCGATCCGCCCGGGGCAGTTCGTCATGCTCCGGCTCCCCGGCACCACCGACCCGCTCCTCGGCCGGCCCTTCGCACTCTACGACACGGTCCTCGATGCGAGCGGCACGCCGGTCGCGCTCGACGTCGTGTACCTCGTCGTCGGGAAGATGACCGGCCGGCTCGCGAGCGTCGAACCGGGCCAGAAGCTCGAAGTGTGGGGGCCGCTCGGTAAGCCGTTCCTCGACGTCGGCACCCCGGAGCGGGTCGCGCTCGTCGCCGGCGGCATCGGGCAGACGCCGTTCCTGGCCTACGCCCGCGAACTGCTCGGCACCCGCGGGTTCGGCGGCGACGCCCCGCGACAGCGCACCGGGAAGGTGTCGCTGTACTACGGCGTCCGCACCGCGGCGCTCGCGGCCGGGGTCGACGACTTCCGGGCCGCCGGGGTCGAGGTTCACCTCGCGAGCGACGACGGGAGCACCGGCACGAAGGGGTACGTCACGCAGTTGCTCGCCTCGCACGGTAAGACCGGCCCGCTGGTCGGGTGCGGCCCGGAACCGATGCTCCACGCACTCGCGAAGGTCGCCGCCGCGTGGGAGGTGCCGTGCCAGGTGTCGCTGGAGACGCCGATGGCGTGCGGCGTCGGCATCTGCTTCAGTTGCGTGGCGAAGGTGACCACGCCCGACGGGTGGGACTACAAGCGGGTGTGCGTCGACGGCCCGGCGTTCGACGCCGCCCAGCTCGTGTGGGGCTGACGCCCGCTCCGATCGAGTCGTGTCCCCCGGCGGCTTCGAGCCCGAGCGCCGAGCGAGGGGTGAGCGTGAACCCTCGCTCGGCGCTCGGGCTCGGACGGACACCGATCCCAAAGACCTGGTCCGAGCCGGCCGCTCAAATCGGCCATTTCCTTGACGGCCCGAACACCTTCCGTAGTATCTGGAACAGAGGAACTCTCTCGCCTCGACACACTGTCGAGGTTGTTTTTTGGCCGGGCTTGTGAAATAATTCACAAACACCCGCGCGGGAGGGACGACGAATGACCGTGCCCCCGGTCCAGACACCGGCCGGACTGGAGCCCGCCTTCAGCCTGGAGGCGTACTACCCGGTTCTCGTGTACGCCGTGGTCGCGGTCCTGTTCGCACTCACCACGGTCGCGGCCACGCACCTGTTCCCGTTCAAGCCGCGGAAGCTCACGAAGGTGAAGCAGATGGCCTACGAGTCCGGCATGGACCCGGTCGGCTCGGCCCGGATGCAGTTCGACATCAAGTTTTACCTGATCGCGATCCTGTTCCTCGTGTTCGACGTCGAACTCCTGTTCCTGTACCCGTGGGCGGTGATCGCCTACGGCGAGAGCGGCGACCAACTGTGGCGCACGGTGTTCGGCCGGGTCGCGTTCCTCGAGATCCTGGTGTTCATGGCGACGTTCGCGATCGCCTACGTCTACTCATGGAAGCGGGGGGTGTTCCAGTGGCGATAACCGGCCTGATGCCCGACTTCCTGGTGACCAAGATCGACGCGCTGGCGAGCATGCTGCGCAAGCACAGCCTGTGGCCCATGCCGTTCGCGACCGCGTGCTGCGGCATCGAGCTGATGGCGACCGCGAGCAGCCGGTACGACATCGCCCGGTTCGGCGCCGAGGCCATGCGGTTCTCGCCCCGGCAGTGCGACCTGATGATCGTCGCCGGCCGCGTGGTCATGAAGATGATCCCGGTCCTCCAGCGGATCTGGCTGCAAATGCCGGAGCCGAAGTGGTGCATCAGCATGGGCGCGTGCGCGTCCAGCGGCGGCGTGTTCGACACGTACTCGGTCGTGCAGGGCATCGACCGGTTCCTGCCCGTGGACGTGTACGTGCCGGGGTGCCCGCCGCGGCCCGAGCAGTTGATCCGCGCGGTGCTCGACATCCAGGAGAAGGTGCAGCGGACCGGGACGATCGACGCCCGCGAGTTCGCCGCCCGCGACAGCTACGAAGGCCCGACGCCGCTGGCCAAGGAACTCGGGCCGGAAGACGCGATCGTCGCCCCGGGCGACTACACCACCGCGACCCGGTTCCGCCGCCCGCTGAACTGAGTGCTTGGCGAGCCGGGAGCGTAAGCGACCGGAGGTATTGCTGAACAAGAACTCCGGTCGCTTACGCTCCCGGCTCGCCTGGAGATTTCAATGCCCGCGTACCTCGACACGCTGACCGCCCGGTTCCCCGGCGCGTTCGCGACCTCGACGTTCCGCGACAACCCCCGCGTCGTGCTGTCGGCCGAGAAGGCCTACGCGACGGTGTTCCCGCTACTGAAGTGCCTGAAGACCGAGTGCGGGTTCGACATGCTCGCCGAACTCGCCGGCATCGACTACCTGAACTACCCGGGGGCCACCGACCGGTACGGCGTCGTGTACGGGCTGGTGAACACGACCACGGCCGAGCGGGTGTTCGTGAAGGCGCACGCCAACGACCCGGACCCCGAGCTGCCGTCGGTGTACGACCTGTGGAAGGCCGCCGACTGGATGGAGCGCGAGGTGTACGACATGTTCGGGGTGAGCTTCGCCGGCCACCCCGACCCGCGCCGCATCCTGATGCCGCACGAGTTCACCGCGTTCCCGCTGCGGAAGGACTACCCGCTGCGGGGGTACGGCGAGCGGCACAACTTCCGCCCGGTGACCCGGGCCGAGGGGTGAGAAGAGGAGCCACGGATGAGCACGGATGAAACACGGATAGGAACTAAGACGTGATCTGAGTTCTTGTCTTGATCCGTGTTTCATCCGTGCTCATCCGTGGCTGATTGGAGTCTTCGATGCCACTTGAAACCGCCACTCCCGTGGAAGACGTCGCCGGTGCGGACCGGGAGTACCTGTACACCCTGAACTTCGGGCCGCAGCACCCGGCCACGCACACCACCCTGCGGCTCATCCTGACGCTCGAAGGCGAGACGATCGTCAAGGCCGTGCCGGACATCGGGTTCCTCCACAGCGGCTTCGAGAAGCTCGGCGAGGACCTCGACTTCAACCAGTACGTCACCATCGTCGACCGGATGAACTACATCAGTCCGTTCGCGAACGAGTGCGCGTGGTTCCACACGGTCGAGAAGCTGCTGAACATCGAGATCACGCCGCGGTGCAAGTACCTCCGCACGATCCTCGCCGAACTCGCCCGCATCAGCGACCACCTGTTGTGCGTCGGTGCCGCGGCGCTCGACCTCGGCGCGCTCACCGCGTTCCTGTACGCCTTCAACCAGCGGGAGAAGGTGTACGACATCATGGAGTTCGCGTCGGGCCAGCGGTTCCACCCGAGCTTCTGCCGGGTCGGTGGGCTGATGAACGACGTCTCCGACGACGTGGTCGCCAAGATCCGCGACTTCGTGAAGACCTTCCCGAAGGCCCACGCCGACCTCGTGCGGCTCCTGAACCGCAACCGCATCTTCGTGGACCGCACCAAGGGGATCGGCGTCATCTCCAAAGAAGACGCGATCAACACCGGGTGCTCGGGGCCGGTGGCGCGGGCCGCGGGCGTGGTCCGCGACCTGCGGAAGGACGAGCCGTACCTCGCGTACAAGGACCTCGCCGGGTCGTTCAAGGTGGTGTGCGGCAAGGGCGGCGACTGCTACAACCGGTACCTCGTCCGCATGGGTGAGATGGCGGAGTCGCTGAACATCGTCCGCGCGGCGGTGGAGAACATCCCCGGCGGCCCGGTGAACGTGAACCTCGAAGACAAGCTCACGATCCCGGACAAGAACGCGACGTACCGGAGCATCGAGGGGCTGATCCAGCACTTCGAGCTGTTCATGTGGAACCGCCGGTGGGAGACGCCTGTCGAAGAGGTGTACGGGGCGCAGGAGGCCGCGAACGGCGAACTGGGGTTCTACATCGTCGCCGACGGGGGCGGGCGGCCGTTCCGGGCGCGCACCCGTCCGCCGTCGTTCATCCACTTCGCGGTGTTCCCGCAGATGATCGAGGGGCACCAGATCTCGGACGTGCCCGCAGTCCTCGGGAGCCTGAACATCATTGCCGCCGAACTCGACCGGTAAGGAGCGAGAGATGCAGCGTGTCTTGCTGGCCGTACCGTTCCTCCTTCTCGCGGGACTCGTCCCGCGCTGCGGGGCAGGCGACGCCGAGGACTTCGCGGCACTCAAGGAATGGCTCGCGTTCACTGGCGAGAATACGTCAGCAGCTCACTACCAAGCCGGCTTCGAGATGCAGCTTGGTAACAAGACGAACGACCTGCACCTGAAAGGGCTGGCGAAGTTCGCCCCGAAGCGGTTGTGGAAGATCAAACTCTCCACAACCATCGCACTCGGGAACAACGGTTGGGAGTCCGCGATCACGAAGGAGGGTGTGAAGGAACTTGCCGCGCTACCAGGGTTGACTTGGCTGCAGGTGTACGACAATTTCGGCAACGTCGAGTTGAAAGAATTGGCTGCGTGCAAGAACTTGGAAACGCTCGTCCTCTACCCGTCGAAGGTAAGCGACAACGGGCTCGTCCACCTGAGCCGCTTGACCAAACTGCGAGAACTCGACCTGAGCGGCACCCCTGTCACAGACGACTGCTTCGAGCCGCTCTCGAAACTGCCCAGTTTGGAGGTGCTCAACCTGTCAGGAACGAAGGTGACGGGCAAGGGGGTGGGCAAACTTGCGGCACTCCCGAAACTCACCGAACTTGACCTGCCGAATAGCAAGGTCTCAAACGCCGCGATGGAAGAGATTGGGAAACTCAAGACGGTCCGCAAACTGGACCTCCGTAACGTACCCGTGACTGAAGACGGGCTGAAATCGTTGGCCGGATTGGTCGAACTCCGCGAACTCCGCCTCAGTGACACGAAGGTCACCGACGCGAGTGCGCCGCATCTCGCGGGGTTCGTGAACTTAACTTCGATTTGGCTCGACGGCACCAAGGTCGGCGACGAGTGCGCCAAGGTTCTTGCTAAGTTGCCGAAACTTCAGACTGTGTGGCTTAGCAAAACCACCGTTACGGACGAGGGTGTGAAGGCGTTACCAGCTCTGAACGAGCTTCGTCACCTTGAGATCGGGAGATCCAAGGTGACGAAGGAAGGAATTGCGGCTCTAAAACAAGCGATCCCGAAGTGTCGCATTGTTGCCGAATGAATCCGGCGGGGTGAGTGAGCGGCGTGTGTGAGGGGAAAGTATGCCTGCACTGTCCGAAGACATGAAGAACCGGATCCGGGCGTTCCTCCCGAAGTACCCCCGGAAGCAGGCGGCGACGCTGCCGGCGCTGCACCTCGTCCACGACGAACTGCGGACCGTGTCGAACGAGGCCATCGCCGAGATCGCCGAGATCCTCGAACTGCACCCGTCGGAGGTGCAGGACACGATGACCTTCTACGCCTTCTACAAGGGCGAGGGCGAGAAGCTCGGCAAAACCCGCCTGTGGGTGTGCCGCGGGCTCGCGTGCATGCTCCGCGGCGCGTACGAGCTGATCGAGCACTGCGAGCACAAGCTCGGCGTGAAGTGCGGGCACACGACCCCCGACGGCTCGATCACGCTGGAGTTCGCCGAGTGCATCGGCGCGTGCGACGGCGCCCCGGCGTGCCTCAAGGAAGACGTCCACGTCATGAACGTGACGCCCGAACGCGCCGACGAACTGATCACGCAGTTGAAGCTTCGCTGAACGCGAGCCGTCGGCCGACGGCTCTCAGCTTTCAGCAAGCAGGAAAGCAGAAGAGCTGACGAATGAAGCCGGCTGTCGTGTTCGGCTGAAAGCTGATGGCTGTTAGCTGAGAGCTCCCAAATATGCCCTACGAACCCGTACTCCTGGCCCGCATCGGGACGCCCAACAGCGATAAGCTGGAGGGCTACCGCGCCGACGGCGGCTACGCCGCGTTCGAGCGCGCCCTCAAGGAGATGCAGCCGGCCCAGGTCATCGACCAGGTCAAGAACTCCGGGCTCCGCGGCCGCGGCGGGGCCGGGTTCCCGACCGGCCTCAAGTGGACGTTCCTGCCGAAGGACCACCCGGGGCCGATCTACCTGTGCGTCAACGCGGATGAGTCCGAGCCCTGCACGTACAACAACCGCATCCTGATGGAGAAGGACCCCCACCAGGTCATCGAAGGGATCATGCTGGCGTGCTACGCCATTAAGTCCAAGTGCGCGTACTTCTACGTCCGCTACGAGTACGGCGACTCGTACCGCAGCATGCAGGCCGCGATCGACGAGCTGTACGCCGCGAAGCTGCTCGGCAAGAACATCAACGGCAGCGGGTTCGACCTCGACATCGTCATGCACCGCGGGGCCGGGGCGTACATCTGCGGCGAGGAGACCGGCCTCATCGAGTCGCTCGAGGGCAAGCGGGCGTGGCCGCGGATCAAGCCGCCCTTCCCCGCCGTCGAGGGCGCGTTCCGCAAGCCCACCATCGTCAACAACGTCGAGACGATGGCGTGCGTCACGCAGATCATGAAGCGCGGCAACGAGTGGTTCAAGTCGCTCGGCGTCCCGCCCGACCCGAAGAACCCCCGCGACGCCGGGAGCTACGGCCCGAAGCTGTACACGCTCGCGGGCCACGTCGAGAAGCCGGTCTGCGTCGAGCTGCCGATGGGCGTGACGCTCCGCGACCTCGTCGAGAAGCACGGCGGCGGCGTGTGGAAGGGCCGCAAGGCGAAGGCCGTGAACCCCGGCGGGCTGAGCATGGGGTTCGTTGACGTCAACGCGCCGCTCAAGGGCTCCGACGGCCAGACCGAGTACGACATCCCGCTCGACTTCAACGGCCCCGGCCGCGTCGGGTGCCTCGGCCTCGGCACCGCGGCCGTCACCGTCATCGACGACCAGACCAGCATGGTCGACGTGCTGCACAACGTCTGCCAGTTCTTCAGCCACGAGAGCTGCGGGCAGTGCACCCCGTGCCGCGAGGGCACCGGGTGGATGCTGAAGATCGTGGACCGGCTCCGCCGCGGCCAGGGCCGCAAGGAAGACCTCGACGTGCTGGTCGATGTCGCCGACCGCATCGGCATCATGCCCGGCACGACGATCTGCGGGCTGTCCGACGGGGCCGGGTGGCCGGTGAAGACCGCGATCCGAAAGTTCCGGGCCGAGTTCGAGGCGAGCATCAAGAGCGGCGCGAAAAGCGTGTACGCGAAGTCGCTCGAAGTCGTCGGGGCGCACTGAGGCAGGCAAGGGGCGAGGCCGTTGTTGCGGAGCGTGAGGCGCAATGCGAGCGCTGCTGGTTATAACCTGGCTGAGTGTCGCGACCGGCTGCGGACAGCAACCGGCCCCGGACGGTATTGCGGGTGGCTCGGACCGGGAGATCGCCCCAGTGCCGGTCCCGAAACGGGCCGAGGCCGCTCAGCGTGAGGGGGCGCAACAGCAACCCGCCCCTGCTCCGAAGCAGGGCGAGCCGCTCCCGTGGGAGCCAGGGAAGTTTGAACTCGTCCGGCTCCGCTACTCCGCCAAGGACTGGGACAAGAACTTTGGTGCCGGTGGAGATCGAAACCTGTTATTGGAGCTGAAGAAGCAAGACCCACAGGCCCAAGTGGGCGAGAAGGACCGATCCATCGGGTACGAGGATCTTGCGCTGGTATCGGCCAAGAACCCGCTCCCGCTGATCTTCGTCGGAGGTGTCGCACCGTTTACCCCTGACGACACGCAGCGGAAGCGACTCCGCGAGTACCTGATGGACAAGCGCGGCATGGTTCTGTGCGACAACCTCAGCGGCCCGGCGTTTCACGCGAGTTTCGTCAAGGAGATGAACCAGATTACGGGGGTCCCAGCAACGGCTGTTCCGAGAGACGACCGGATTCACCCAGGGCTCGGTTTCCAACCGCCCCCACTGATTGTCGCGAACGGCGGTACACAGGTTCTCGGTTGGAAGGTGAACGGCCGATGGGTGGCGTACTACCACCCCGGGGCGCTCAGCAACGGCTGGAGAGACGACCACGGGGACGTCAAGAAAGCAGTCTGGGAGAAGTGCTACACCCTGGGAATCGGGATTCTCAAATACGCCAGCGCGGAGCACCTGGGTTGGAGCTACTCGCAGCGGCTGAGTGGAAGTGTGGTCCGCCCGGCGATCGCCTTACTCGCGCTCGGTCGCATCTAGTTAGTCGGTCGGTGGGTCTGTTTTGCGGCGGGGCCGGTTCCGATATTTATTGAGTTCCTCAACATGCCGACGGTTTACGTGAATGACAAGCCGGTGGAGATCGGCAACCGGAAGCTGAACTGCGTCCAGGCCGCGGAACTGGCCGGGCAGTTCATCCCGCACTACTGCTGGCACGAGGCGCTCAGCGTCGTCGCCAGTTGCCGCATGTGCCTCGTCGAGGTCGGCGACGTCAACCCGAAGGACGGCGTGCTGACCATGCAGCCCAAGGTCGTGCCCGGGTGCCAGACCCCCGTGCGTGACGGCACCCACATCGTCACCGGCGAGTACGACAAGCGCGACGCCTCGTTCCCCGCCCGCCCCTACGACGCCAACTACCTCAAGGGCGGCGCGCCCGGCGCGCGGGCCAAGAAGTCGCAGGCCGACACGCTCGAAGGCCTGCTCATCAACCACCCGCTCGACTGCCCCGTCTGCGACAAGGCCGGCGAGTGCAAGCTCCAGGACTTCTCGTTCAAGTACGGCCGGTCCGAGTCGCGGATGGTGGACGTCAAGAACACCCCGCCGAACAAGCCGCACCTGTCGAGCAAGATCACGCTGTTCACCGACCGCTGCATCATGTGTACGCGGTGCGTGCGGTTCACCCGCGAGATCAGCGGCACCGCCGAACTGATGGTCAGCGGCCGCGGGCACCACGAGGAGATCGACACGTTCCCCGGCCGCCCGCTGGAGAACAAACTCGCCGGCAACGTCGTCGACCTGTGCCCCGTCGGCGCGCTCGGTAGCAAGGACTTCCTCTACAAGCAGCGGGTCTGGTACCTGAAGGAGAGCAGCGGCGTGTGCTCGCGGTGCAGCACCGGGTGCAGCACCTTTGTCGACACGAACAAGGACATCGTGTACCGCCTGCGCGCCCGGCCGAACCCCGAGGCCCAGGGGCACTTCATGTGCGACGAGGGCCGGTACGGCTACCACTTCGCGAACTCCGCCGAGCGGCTCCAGCGTCCGCTCGCAAAGGCCGACGGCGCGCTGAAGCCGGCGCCGTGGAACGTCATCACCCCGCAACTCAAGAAGGCGTTCGCCGACGCCGCACAGGCGAGCGCGAAGACGGTCGTGGGCGTGCTCTCGCCGTTCCTCACGGTCGAGGAAGCGTTCCTCTACGCGACGTACTTCAAGAGCCTCTCGGCCGACGTGCGGCTCGCGCTCGGGCCGGTGCCGGTCGTCGGGCAGGACGACAAGTACCCCAAGGACGTGAAGGGCAACCCGGTCGAGCCGACGAAGTTCGTGATCCGCGCCGAGAAGTGCCCGAACCGCCGCGGCGTCGAGGCGGTCCTCGCGCACTTCCAGGGCAGCACGCCGGCGTTCGCCGACGTTGCCAAGGAGGGCCTGACGGCCCTCTGGTTCGTCGGCGGCTACCCGGACAAGGACCAACTCGCCGCTTCGCTGCCCGCCAACTGGAAGGCCCCGGCCCTCGTCGTCGCGCAGGACCTGTTCGCCGGTCCGGTCACGGCGTCTGCGTCGTTCCTCCTTCCGGCGACGAGCAACTTCGAGAAGGCCGGCACGTTCGTGAACCACGCGGGCCTCGCCCAGACGTTCGAGCGGTCGGTGCGGCCGCCGACCGAGGTGCGGACCGAACTGCAACTGGCGTTCGACCTGCTCGGCCGCAAGGGGCTCGTTCAGGCCGCCGCGGTCCGTGCGGAACTGGCCGCCGCGATCCCGGCGTTCGCGCACCTCGCGGCGAAGGAACTGCCGACCAACGGCGTGCGCTTCGAGTTGGCAACGGTCTGACCGTAGGGCCGGCTGTGCCGGCCGAGACGAAAACGAATCGGCCGGCACAGCCGGCCCTACAAGAAGCTGCGATATGCCCCCATTCAACCCGATCTACACCGCGATCGTGATCGTCGCCCTCGTCGGCGCGGTCCTCGGGCTGTGCGCGTTCCTCACGCTCACCGAGCGGAAGCTCTCGGCGTGGATGCAGGACCGCGTCGGCCCCAACCGCGTCGGCCCCGGCGGCCTGCTCCAGCCCATGGCCGACGGCGGGAAGTTCTTCCTCAAGGAAGAGGTGATCCCGGACCACGTCGACAAGCTCTTCTACGTCCTCGCGCCGGCCGTCGCCGTCGGCACCGCCCTGCTGGCGCTCGCCGTCGTGCCGTTCGGCAGCACCACGCCCCCCCCAAACCCGGTCGCGATCACCGCGCCGGCGGCCGGGGAACCGACCCCCGTGGCGACGTTCGAGCAGCGGCAGGCCGAGTACCGGTCGCACTTCTCGTTCGTGGTCAACCCGGGCATGGACATCGGCGTGCTGTACCTGTTCGCGGTCGGCTCGCTCGCCGTGTACGGCGGGGTTCTGGCCGGCTGGAGCGCCAACAACAAGTACTCGCTGATCGGGGCGATGCGGGCGTCGGCCCAGATCATCAGCTACGAGATCCCGCTCGGCATGTCGGTCCTCGGCGTGTTCCTCATCGTCGGGTCGCTGAACCCCGAGAAGATCATCGACTGGCAGACCGCGAGCGGCCCGTACTGGCTGCTCCTGTTCCAGCCGCTCGCCCTGTTCCTGTTCATGACCAGCAGCTACGCCGAGGCCAGCCGGCTCCCGTTCGACCTCCCGGAAGCGGAGCAGGAACTCGTCGGCGGCTACCACACGGAGTACTCGGCCCTCAAGCTCGGGCTGATGCTCCTCTCGGAGTACGTCCACCTCATCGCGGGCAGCTTCATGCTGGCCGTGCTGTTCCTGGGCGGGTGGAGCCTGTTCGGGCTGGAGTCGGTCTCCGGCGACCCGGTCGTCACCGCCGTGCTGCGGCTCGTGATCCTGTGCGGGAAGATGTTCGCCCTGTGCATCTTCGCCCAGTTGATCCGGTGGACGATCCCCCGGTTCCGGTTCGACCAGCTCATGAACATCGCGTGGAAGGTGCTGCTGCCGCTGGCGCTGCTGAACCTGATCTGCGTCATGGTCGTGAAGCAGATGGGGTGGCCGCTCGTGGTGCTGACCGCGACCTCGGGCGTGCTCGTCGTCGGGGCCGGGCTGTTCTCGGTCTGGACCGCGGGCTCGGTGACGAACCCGAAGCGCAAGGTCGTCAAGCTGCCCGCCGGCATCCCCGCGGGCGTCACGTACGCGAGCTAAGGAAAGAACGAAGCCCCCGCACCGCGGTGCGGGGGCTTTTGGAGCCTCATATGCCGATCCCCGAGTCCGACGTGAAGTGGGTCGAGGAAGCCCGACTGGGCTTCTGGGAGCAGCTCTACGTCCCCGCGGTGCTCGACGGGCTGAAGACCACCATCGGCCACATCTTCCGCCCGCAGGTGAAGACCGAGCAGTACCCGGAGCAGGAGCCCAAGATGCCCGGGAACTACCGCGGCGTCCACCGGCTGAACCGCGACGAGAAGGACCGCGTCAAGTGCGTCGCGTGCTACATGTGCGCGACCGCGTGCCCGGCCCACTGCATCGACATCGTCGCCGCCCCGGCCCCGCCCGAGTGGAAGGACCGCGAGAAGTACCCCGAGACGTTCGTCATCGACGAGCTGCGGTGCATCTACTGCGGGATGTGCGAGGAGGCGTGCCCGGTCGACGCCATCGAACTCACGACGCTCTACGACCTCACCGGCCTGAGCCGCGAGCAGATGGTGTTCGACAAGGAAAAGCTCCTGAGCGTGTTCGACCAGACGACGAAGGCCGGCACCGACCCCGTGCGCACGCGGGCCGGCCGCCTGAGCGTGGCGTCCGAAGCGCCGCCGGGAACGTGAACCATCGTTTCCCCGCGACGCGAAGCGGAGCGCGTCATATACCATTCGCGTCCCGCTTGTGAAAAACTGCACGAGCCCTGAATGAGCCCATCCTCGCTGACACCGACGCAGCTCGCCGCGGGGCAAATTGCCCTCGCCGTGGTCCTCGCCGTCGCCGGGTTCGCCCTCCTCGTGCCCCAGCCGCGGGGCCGGCGGGTGGCCGCCGGGGTCGCCGCCCTCGTCGCCTCGGTTGCCGTGTTCGCCGCGTGGGTCTACAAGACGTTCGGCGACCCGATGCCGGACCTCATCGGGACCGTGCTGTTCTACCTGTTCTCCGGCTCCGCGCTCCTGTTCGGCACCGTGCTGGTGACGCAGTCGAACCCGGGCCGCGGCGCCATCGCCTTCGCGTTCGTGATCCTGAGCACCTGCGGGCTGTTCCTGCTGCTCGCCGCGCCGTTCCTGATGGCCGCGACGATCATCATCTACGCCGGGGCGATCATCGTCACGTTCCTGTTCGTGCTGATGCTGTCGCACGCCGGCGGCCCGTCCGACGAGAACAACCGCAGCCGCGAGCCGCTCCTCGGCTCGCTCGCCGGGTTCGCGTTCACCGGCCTCGTCCTGTTCACCCTGTACGTCTCGGACGCCGGCTTGAAGCCGGTCGCCGCGGGCGAGACCCCGAAACCGGCACAGCGGCTCCCGGCCCAGGTGCTGACGACCGCCGAGCGGGCCGCGCTGCTCGCCGCGGTCGAGAAGCTCGACGCCGCCGAGGAGCAGCTCCCCGGCACCGCCCCGGTCGCCGACCGCGGGGCCGTTCGCGACCACTTCGACGCCGTCCGCGACCAGATCGGAACCGTCGTCGGGTCGGACGCCCTCAGCCGCGACGGCTCGCTGACCGCCCGCCTCGAAAAGGTGCCGACCCAGCCCGGCGGGAAGGTGACGCCGCTCCGGGGCGACCAGCAGGCCGCCCGCGTGCTGAAGCGGGCCGCCGAGGTGCGCCGGCTGAACGAGAAGGCCCACGACGCGGTGTCGGGCCACCTGCTCGACGGCAAGCCGGACCGCCAGGCCGCGAGGGACGAACTCCGTAAGCTCCGCGACGAGACGCTGCTGCTCGCGGGCTCAGGCGACCTGCCGGCCCGGAACGTCGCCAACCTCGGGTACCTGCTGTACACCGACCACCTGCTCGCGGTCGAACTGGCCGGCACGCTGCTGCTGGTCGCCACCATCGGGGCCATCGCCATCGCACAGCGCAAGGGGGCCGCGGCGTGATTACCTTGTGGCACTACCTCGCGGTCGCCGCCGCGCTGTTTGGGATCGGCCTCGTCGGGTTCCTGACCCGTCGGAACATGATCACCATGTTCCTGTGCGCCGAGATGATGTTCCAGGGCGTGGCGATCAACTTCGCCGCGTTCGGTCGGTATCACGGGAACCTCCAGGGCCAGGCGTTCGTGCTGTTCATCATCGCCGTCGCCGCGTGCGAGGCGGGGATCGCCCTGGCCCTGTTCCTGACCCTGTACCGCCGCGGCAAGTCGCTCGACGCGTCCGACTGGCAGTCGCTCCGCGAGGCCGGGGTGCCCCCGGTCATCGACACCGAGCCGCTCCCGACCGAGGTGACCGTGCCCGACGACCTCCTCGCCCCCGCCGGGGTGCGGCCGACGCCGGTGAAGGCGGAGGAGCCCGCGAATGTCTGACCCGATCACGCTCGCCCTCACGGCCCTCGCGCTGCCGCTCGTCGCGTGCGTCCTCGCCACCGTGCTCGCGGTCCGCAAGGGGCCGGCCGCAAAGTTCGCGCACCTGCCGCTCGTGCTGGCGTGCGGCACCGCCGCGGTCCTCGGCATCGTCGTGCTCACGAAGGTCGCCGCAGCCGACACGCAGAACCACCGGTTCATCTCCGACCCGATGACGTGGTTCGCGGCCGGGCACCTGAAGGTCAGCTTCCAGATCGTGGTGGACCCGATCTCCGCGGTCATGCTCGCGATGGTCACGTTCATCTCGACGTGGATCGCGCTGTTCGCCTCCGGGTACATGCACGGCGAGAAGGGGTACGCCCGGTTCTTCGCGGTCATGAGCCTGTTCGTGTTCAGCATGTGCGGGTTGGTGCTGGCGAACAACTTCCTGCTGCTCGTCGCGTTCTGGGAAGGCGTGGGCGTCTGCTCGTACCTGCTCGTCGGGTACTACTTCGAGAAGCCCTCGGCGGCCGCCGCGGCCCGCAAGGCGTTCCTCGTCACGCGGCTCGGCGACGTCGGGTTCATCCTCGGCATCTTCCTCCTGTGGAAGATGGGCGGGTGGAACACGAGCCTGACGGCGCTGTTCGACTACCTGACCAAGACCCCGCCGGACCAGGCGGAGTTGACCGCCGCGTGCCTGCTGCTGTTCTGCGGCGCGGTCGGCAAGAGCGCCCAGTTCCCGCTCTACGTCTGGTTGCCGGACGCGATGGAGGGCCCGACCCCCGTGTCGGCCCTCATCCACGCGGCCACGATGGTGACCGCCGGCGTGTACCTGCTGGCCCGGTGCGCCCCGCTGTTCGCGATGTGCCCCGACGCGCAGATCGTCGTCGCGTGGACCGGCGGCGTCACCGCGATCCTCGCGGCGTTCATCGCCCTGGCCCAGACCGACCTCAAGCGGGTGCTGGCGTACTCAACGGTGAGCCAGCTCGGGTACATGTTCATGGCCCTCGGCACCGGCGGCGCGATCAGCCCGGTGTTCGCCGTGACGGCCGCGATGTTCCACCTGTTCACCCACGCCTTCTTCAAGGCCCTGTTGTTCCTCGCCGCCGGCAGCGTGATGCACGCGATGGGCGGGGTGATCGACATGCGGCGGTTCGGCGGGCTGAGGAAGCTCCTGCCGGTCACGCACCTGACGTTCCTGTGCGGCGCCGGGTCCCTGGCCGCCCTGCCGCTGCTCTCCGGGTTCTGGTCGAAGGACATGGTCCTGGAGTCGCTGGAGTTCGCGGCCGAGGGCGAGAGGTACACCGGCGGCTACTTCGTGCTGCTGCTCGTCGGCCTGGTGACCGCGTTCATGACCGCGTTCTACACGTTCCGGGCGTACCTGCTGACGTTCTGGGGGCCGGAGCGCGTCCCCGAGGAGGCCGGGCACCACGCCCACGAGTCGCCGCCGCGGATGACCATCCCGCTGATGGTGCTGGCCGTCGGGGCGGTCGCGGTCGGCATCGCCGTCGAGCCGTTCAACCACACGTTCAGCCACTTCCTCAACGACGCGCCGACGCTCCAGCAGGCGTTCGTTGCGTCGAAGGCCCACGAGTTGCCCCCGCACAAGTTCAACTGGACGCTCGCGGGGGTGGGCACCGCGGCGTCGCTGTTCGGGCTGTCGCTGGCGCTGGTGATGTACCGCCACGGGACCGAGAAGCTGCCGGCGCTGGTCGAGCCGGTGTTCGCGGCGTCGCGGAACAAGCTGTACGTCGACGAGATCTACGGGGCGGTGTTCGTGAAGCCCGGCGGGGTGCTGGCGTTCCTGTCGGCCGCGTTCGACGGGTTCCTCGACGCGGTGGCCCGGCTGGTCTCGGCCGTGCCCCGGCTCCTGGGCTGGTGGGTGCGGCCGGTGCAGAACGGGCTGGTGCAGTTCTACGCCCTGTCGATGGCGCTGGGCCTGACCGTGCTGCTGAGCTTCGTGGCGTTCCGGATCGCGCGCTGACCGTTTCTGTCTGTAGCCGGCCTCTGTGAGGCCGGTGCTGGGGGACTCGCACGGGCCCGGCCTCACAGAGGCCGGCTACAGTCGCCGATCAACGCGACTCGGTGCCAGGTAAGGATCGCATGGACAAGATCTACGAGATCGTCGCCGCCCCGCGGACCGGCCGCACCCTGGTGCTGCTGGTGGTGCTGTTCCCGTTCCTCGCCGCGCTGTTCGTCAGCCTGTTCGGGAAGCGGGGCCGCCGCGTCGCCCTGCTGCTCGCCCTGGTCCACCTCGGGCTGACGGCGAGCCTCGCCACCATCGCGTCGATGCACCTGACCACCCGGGACGAAATTTCCGCGGGTCAGGGCACCGACCTCGCCAAGTTCGAGCCGGCGATGGTCCCGGGCGCGCGGGCCGGCGACGACGGCCGCACCGCGTGGACCCTCATGAGCCTGACCGCGACGCCGCCCAGCGCCGGCCGGGCCGGGCCGTTCGTGCAGTTCTTCGTCGGGGTGGACGGCCTGAACCTGTGGCTCGTCGCGCTCACCAGCTTCATGGTGATCCCGGCGGTCCTCGTGTCGTGGGAGTCGGTCACCGAGCGCCGCGGCGCGTTCTACGCCTGGCTGTTCGTCCTGCAGGGGGCCGCGGTGGGCGCGTTCCTCTCGTTCGACGTGATCCTCTTCTACGTGTTCTTCGAGCTGACGCTGGTGCCGGCGTTCTTCCTGATCGGCCGGTGGGGCCAGGGCTCGGCCCGCCGCGACGCGGCCCGCAAGTTCTTCCTGTACACCCTCGCCGGGAGCCTGCTCACCCTCGTCGGCGTCATCGGCGTGGTCGTGACCAACCCGGACCCGACGACCGGCCAGATCACGTTCTCGCTCCCGGACCTGATGGCCAACGTGCAGCACTGGCTCCACGCGGCGCAGGCCGAGGCGCTCGCCGGGAAGCCCGAGAAGCTCGCCGCCCTGCACCAGACGCAGCTCTGGCTGTTCGTCGCTCTCATGGCCGGGTTCATGGTGAAGACCCCGATCTTCCCGTTCCACACCTGGCTCCCGAGCGCGTACGGCGAGGCCCCGGTCGGCGTCACCGTGCTGCTGTCCGCGGTGCTGGCGAAGCTCGGCACGTTCGGCATCCTGAGGTTCGTGCTCCCGCTGACGCCCGACGCCGCGATCGCCTACGGGCTCCCGGTCGTCGGCACGCTCGCGGCGTTCGGCATCGTGTACGCGGCCCTCTGTGCCTACGCGCAGAAGGACATGAAGCAGATGGCGGCGTACAGCTCCGTGTCGCACCTCGGGTTCGTCGTGCTGGCCGTCTTCGCGTTCAACACCGAGGGCGTGGCCGGGTCGGTGCTGCACATGGTCAACCACGGGCTCAGCACCGGGGCCGTGTTCGCGCTGCTCGCGTTCCTCGCCGACCGGTACCGCACCACGAGCATGACGCAGTTCGGCGGCATGATGGGCCGGTTCCCGAACTTCGCGGTGCTGGCGTTCGTGCTGTGCCTCGCGAGCGTCGGCCTGCCGGGGCTGAACAACTTCGTGAGCGAGATGCTGATGCTGGCCGGGCTGTTCCGGGCCGACGCGCCGGGGAACCACCACTATGCGCTCGCCGGCATCGCGGCGTTCAGCATCTTCCTGAGTTCGTGGTACATCATGACGATGCTCCAGCGTGTGTTCTTCAGCCCGCTCAAGGAGCCGCCGGCCGAGACGCCCGGCGCGGCCCCGCCCGCCGACGCGACCGGCCGCGAGTTGATCGCGTTCGGCTCGCTGGCGGCGCTGTGCTTCGTGCTCGGGGTGTACCCGCAGCCGGTGCTCGACACCATGAAGGCCGACGTCCGCATCGTGACCCGCATCGGCGACGACGCCCGAGCCCGGGTCGGCGGCGCCCCGAAGCCCACCAGGGTGCTCGTGGCGGCCGAGCCGCCGCCCGCGCCGAAGACGGGCAAGACGGACCGGTAGGTAACAGTTTTGGCGAGCCGGGAGCGTGAGCGACCGGGATCGAAGCGATGGGACGCGGACGAAGCGGATCAAAGGCAGGATGAAGAGGATCGGAGAGGAGTCCGTTCTCGGAACGTCGGTGCTGTCTGATCCGTATTGAATCCCGGCTCTGATCCGCCCGATCCGCGTGCCATCGCTTCTCGTGCCGACGAACCGCAACAAGGGCCAACCAACCGTGAATCCGCTGTCCGACCCGCAGTTGCAGCACACGTTCACCGGCGTCTTCCGGCTCGTCGTCCCGGAGATCGCCCTGGTCGGCACGGCGTGCGTCGTGTTCCTGTTCGGCAGCGCCTTCAACCGCCGCTGGATCTGGTTCACCGTGTCGCTCCTCGGCGTCATCGCGGCGATGGTCCTCGCGGGCACCGTGCGGACCCCGACGCCCGAGGTGCTCACCGCCGCCCCGATCGTGCCCGACGCGGCCGCCAACTTCATCCGCTGGGTCGCGCTCATCAGCGGCGCGGTGCTGCTGTTCCTGTCGTGGCCCGAGGTGAACCGCGGGCACGCCGCCGAGTACTACGGCTCGCTCCTCGTCGCGGTGGCGGGCGTGTCGCTCACCGGCCGGGCGAACGACCTCATCAGCCTGTTCCTGGCGCTCGAACTGATCAGCATCCCGACCTACGTCCTGCTGTACCTCCCGTCCCGCACCCGGCCCAGCCAGGAGGCGGCCGCGAAGTACTTCCTGCTCAGCGTGCTGTCGTCGGCCGTGCTGCTGTTCGGGTTCAGCTACCTCTACGGACTGACCGGCAGCACCAACCTCGCGGTCGTCACCGACGCTTTGACCAAGGCCAACTCCGAGGCGCTGTCGTCGATGGCGCTGGTCGGCATCGTGCTGGTGGTCGCCGGGATCGGGTTCAAGATCACCGCCGTGCCGTTCCACTTCTACGCCCCGGACGTGTACGAGGGCGGGCCGGCCGGCGTGGTCGCGATGCTGGCGGTGCTGCCGAAGGTCGCCGGGTTGGCCGCTCTCGCCCGGTTGCTCGGCCTGTTCGGGGCGGACGTGCGGCACCTCCCGTTTGACACCGCCACGCAGCTCCCGCTGCTGCTGTGGATCCTCGCGATCCTGACCATGACCGTCGGCAACGTGCTGGCGCTGCTGCAGGACAACGTCCGCCGGATGCTGGCGTACTCCGGCGTGGCGCACGGCGGGTACATGCTCATGGGCGTGGTCGTCGCGTGCTCGCTCCCCGAGGCCGCGGGCCAGGTGGTGAAGATCGACGGGGCCGCCCGCGTCATCGGCCCGACGGTCGGCGGGGTCGACGCCCTACTCGTGTACCTCGTCGCCTACGCCCTGATGACGTTCGGCGCGTTCGCGGTCATCCTGTACCTCAGCACGCCGGCCCGCGAGGTCGGCGCGATCGACGACCTCGCCGGGCTCGGGAAGACGCACCCGATCTCGGCCGGGGTGATGACCGTGTTCCTGCTCAGTCTGATCGGCCTGCCGCTCACGGCCGGGTTCGCCGGCAAGCTCCTGCTGTTCATCGGCACGTTCACCGCCCCGGCCGACACCGCGGCGATGCGGAACCTGTACCGGCTGCTCGCGGTCGTCGCGGCGGTGAACTCCGCGGTCGGCGCGTACTACTACCTCCGCGTCGTCGGGGTCATGTACCTCCGCACCGCCCTCACCCCGCTCGTCGGTTCACGGGCCGTGCCCACGCTCATGGCCTCGGTCGCGCTGGCCGGCGCGACGGTGTTCTTCGGCGTCTACCCGCAGCCGCTCCTGACGGCCGCCCGCCGGGCCGCCCCGGTACCCGAACTGCCCGTCCCCGCGGTCGCCGACGCGAAGTAGTGGAGATCGCTGTCGAGCCACGGGGCTTGCCCCCGTGGTGGCAGCGTGCGCCAGGCACCACGGGGGGCAAGCCCCGTGGCTCGGAAGACGTGGAGCGCGCGTAGAATGGGGTGCGTTTACGGACCCCCGTTCACCGCCGTGCGGCCCACACCATGGATTCCTCTCTCCCGCCCACCCCGTTCGACGCCGTCGTTGACCCCGAGCCCGCCGAGGCCGCCGTGCGGAGCGGCCGCCCGACCGCCAGGGCCGACGAGTTCGCCACGCAGATCAAGGAGACGGCCGACAAGCTGCTCCGCGACGGGGCCGCCCGCGGCGACGTGAAGCTCGTCGCCACCGCGGTCCGCGAGTTGCGGTACTGCTTCAAGGTGTTCGCCGCGTACCGCGGCACCCGCAAGGCGGTCGTGTTCGGGTCCGCCCGCACGAAGCCCGACCACCCGGCCTACGCCGCCGCGGAGGTGTTCGGCCGGCGGATCGTCGAAGAGGGGTGGATGGCGATCACCGGGGCCGGCAGCGGGATCATGGAGGCCGGGCACAAGGGGGCGGGCCGCGACCGCAGCTTCGGCCTCAACATTCTGCTCCCGTTCGAGCAGTCGGCCAACCCGGTGGTCCACGGCGACCCGAAGCTCGTCACGCTGCGGTACTTCTTCACCCGCAAGCTCATGTTCATCAAGGAGGCCGACGCCGTCGTCCTGTTCCCGGGCGGGTTCGGCACCCACGACGAGGCCTACGAGGCGCTCACCCTGGTGCAGACCGGCAAGTCGCACATCTTCCCGATCGTAATGGTGGACGAGCCCGGCGGGTGCTACTGGAAGCTGTGGCAGCGGTTCGTCGAGGACGCGCTCCTGACCCGCGGGTACATCTCCCCGCACGACCTGAGCCTGTTCCGCGTCACCGACTCGGTCGAGGACGCGGTGAAGGAGGTGACCAACTTCTACCGCGTGTACCACAGCATGCGGTACGTCCGCGGGAACCTGCTCCTGCGGCTCCGCACCGGGCTCACCGACCGCACGCTCGAGCGGGTCCAGTGGGGGTTCGGCGACATCCTCGCGGGCGGCAAGTTCGAGCAGGTCGCGGCGCTGCCCGAGGAGGCCAACGAGCCCGATCTGGCGAAGCTCCCGCGGCTCAAGTTCCGGTTCGACCGGCACGGCATCGGCCGCCTGCGGCAGCTCATCGACACCATCAACGCCGAGGCGTGAGCCCTGCGTCGATCTAACAGATCTTATTGGTTCCAGACGAGAGGCACACCCCTCGCCCGGAACCATTCTGAAGTCCGGAATCAACCACACAAGACCGTAAGAAAGATCGTCAGTTCGAGTAACATGGCCCGTGGCCGCAGTTTGCGACGGCGGGTTCAGTCGTGTGCGGCCGGAACCAATCCGAAACGATGAGGCGGACGAGAGCGAGTGAGGTCTGGAAACGCCGCACGGGCGACCAACGTGAGTTGGCCGCCCGTGCGTGTTGTTCAGGTTCCGTTCGGCGTCACGGGTTGCCGCGGTAGCGGACGGGTGACGCGGCGGTCATGTTCTGGTCCCCGCCGTCGGTGGGGATGGGGCGGAGTTGCTCCTCGCCTTGGTAGTGCCAGTGGGCGACGACGGCGTCGCCGAACCGCCAGGTGTAGGCCGCAGGGCGGCCGTTGATCTTGGTGGGGAAGTCCACCTCGCCGGCGTCCTCGTCGATCAGGCTCACGCCCAGGCCGGCGAGTTCGCCCTCGGCGGTCTGGAGCACCTGCTCGACGACGGCGATCTCGTCGCGGACCTGGTAGCGGCGCTGCCGCTCCTGCCAGACGAGGTCGCGGCGGTGGCGGTCGAGCCGCTCCTGCTCGGGCGTGAGGCGGCTGAGGGTCTGGCGGGAATTTATGATGTCCGACACGATGCTCTTCACGAGCGGGAGCATCTGCCGGGCGGTGGTCAGGTCCAGGGCCACGTCCTTCTTCTTCGGCTTCCCTGCCGGGTTGGTGGCACGATTGGGCGTGTTGCTCATCTCGGCTCCCGGTGTGTGGTGATGGGGTCGCCAGCACCCCTTATCGCTAACCCATTCTAGAAGCGCCTTCCGCGGCGGAATGTCGCGGGGCCTGGTTTTCTCGGATTCAGGCCCGCTCCCGTGTCCGGTTAATTCAGGACCGGTCGGACTTCGGACACCCGACACGCGGACCAGGTTCGGTGGCTCGCCTCAACTACTTATTCGATACACCCGACGCGGAATTCGATTCGTTCTTTCCGGTTCTGGTAGTACCCGGCACCGCTCAAGAAAAGAAGGTCAGTCGTCGGCGAAGTTGCGCGACAACTTGAGCGGTTTGCCCGAAAACTCGACAGAAGCGAACCCGGCGGGGGCGGCGGGTCGTTGCCCCCCGCCACAGGTATTCTTCGCGTGGGTGCCCGCGCTTACATCGCAAAGCCCGTTCGTTGCGCATCGGCGGTGCCGATGGGTTCCGCCCGGATCGATACCGAACCGCTGTGGCCGCCGGACCCGCGGCGGCGAGAATAGCCGGACCGTTTCCCCGAGGTGACCGCATGTCGCACCCGCCCCTGACGCCGGCCGAACTCCGCGCCGCGGTGGACAAGCTCCCGCGTGCCCGGCTCGCGCACCTGCCCACGCCGCTCGAAGAGGTTCCGCGGTTCGCCGCGAAGATCGGCGGCGGGGTCCGCGTGTTCGTGAAGCGCGACGACTGCACGGGGCTCCTCCTCGGCGGCAACAAGGCCCGCCACAACGAGTTCCTGCTCGGCGACGCGGTCGACCAGGGGTGCGACCTGGTCGTGTGGGGGGCCGGGGTGCAGTCGAACAACTGCCGCCAGACGGCCGCCGGGTGCGCGAAGCTCGGCCTGGAGTGCCGCCTGTACCTGAGCCGCGCCCACCACCGAACGGAACCGCAGGGGAACCTCCTGCTCGACTACCTCGTCGGCGCGCACGTCGAGTTCACCGACGACGCGATCGGCCCCGAACTGAACGCGCTGCTGGCTGCAAAAGCCGACGAGTTCCGCGCCGCCGGCCGCACCCCGTACTTCTGGCACCCGCCGCGGGTGGTCCCGCTGTCGTCCGTGAGCTATGCTTTGTGCGTCGCGGAGATCGCCGAGCAACTCGCGGCGCGGGGCGTGACGCCCGACGCGCTCTACGTGTCGTCCGCGGGTGCGACCGGGGCCGGCGTCGCGCTCGGGAAGGCGCTGCTGGGCTGGGACTGCAAGGCCCGGCTCATCTGTCCGATGCACTGGCCGTGGCACATCCCGACGCGGATGGCCGAGGACGCGAACGCCGCCGCCGCGCGCCTCGGGCTCCCGCACCGCCTCACCGCCGCCGACATTGACGCGGACGAGTCGCACGTCGCCCCCGGCTACGGGCACCCCTCCCCCGGCGGCCGCGAGGCGCTGAAGGTGCTCGCGACGACGGAGGCGATCCTGCTCGACCACGTCTACTCGGCGAAGGCGCTGGCCGCACTGATAGCGGACGTGCGTGCGGGGAAATATCGCCCCGGGAGCGCGCTGGTGTTCATCCACACCGGCGGCGTCCCCGCGATCTTCGCCGAACCGCACGCGGTGCTGCCAGAAGCGTGAAACGCTGATAGCCGGCGAGCGTCTGAACGTCGCAGAGCCATTTCGATCGGCCGCTCGTGCCCGGAGGCCGCCATGTCGCGTGCCGTGAGTGTTCTCGTCCTGTCGATCTGGGTCGTCGGTTGCGCGAAGCCGAAACCACCGGAGACACCGGAACCGGAGCCGGCCGCCCCCGGCCCCGCGCCCCTGCTGCCCCCGGCACCGAAACGGGACGGGTCACTGCCGGACCCGCGCGACGAGGCCCGCGTCGCCCGAACCGTCGAGCGGTGGGGCGGGACGGTGGCCCGCGACGCCTCGCCCGCGAAGGCGGTGACCGCCCTCGACCTGAGCGGCCTCACGGTCCCGCTCTCGGACGACGACTTCCGCAACCTCGGGAGGCTCAAGGCCGTCACGTCCCTCGACGTCGGCAGGGCCAAGCTGTCGCCCGCCCACGTCAAGGAGGTCGGGCGGCTCGCGAGCCTCACGTCGCTCACCGCCCGCGACGCGAACCTGACCGACGCTTCTCTCAAAGACCTCGCGGCGCTCACGCGACTCACCGCCCTCGACGTCAGCCGGAACCCGATCTCCGACGCGGGGCTGAAGGACCTCGCACCGCTGGCGAGCCTCACAACTCTGAACGTCTCGGGGACGCGCGTCACCGACGCGGGGTTGAAGGCACTGGCTCCCCTGAAGAAGTTGACGCTCGTGACGCTCAGCACGGAGGTGTCCGACGACACGCTCGCGGCGCTGCGGGAGGCGAACCTCCTCCACGCGCTCCCGGCCGCCACGACCGCCGAGGGGTCGCGGGCCGCCCGCGCCGACGAGGTCACTTCGCTCAACCTCCGGTTCGCCCGGGTAACGGAAAAGGGCCTCAAGGACCTCGCACCGCTGAGGAACCTCACGCACCTCGATCTGTCCCTCGTCCCGCTGGCCGACGCGGGGCTGGGGCACCTCGCTCAGTTCAAGAAGTTGAACTCGCTCGTCCTCACCGACCTGAACGTTACCGACAAGTCGCTCGCCGCACTGCGGGCGGGCGGCGTGCTCCACGCGCTCAAGGCGGCGACCGGCCCAAAGGGCCGGCGGCCGAGCGGCCCGGACGACGTCGTCGCGTTCGACCTGCGAGGGACACGGGCGACCAGTGCGGCGGTGAAGGAACTGGCCGGGTTCAAGAACCTCGCCGCCCTCAACCTCGCGTTCACCGAGATGTCCGATGGCGGCCTCGCGACCGTCGCGACGTTCCCGCACCTGACCGCCCTGTACCTGGGGCGTAGCAAGGTCACCGACACGGGCCTGAAGGAGTTGGTCCCCCTCAAAAAACTGTCCGTGCTCGCACTCAACGACACGGAGGTGTCGGACGACGGGCTGAAGGAACTGATCGCGCTCCCGGCGCTGACCTCCCTGACGCTGGCCCGTACACGGGTGACGGACGAGGGGGTCGCGGCCCTCAAACGGGCGCTGCCCAACTGTGCGGTCGAAAGATAGCAGCCCCGTGTCGGTCCTTGCCTTCCGGACCGGTCCGCGGGTACTGTGGGCGTCTACCCACCGCGGAGCCGACCCGATGCCGCGTCTCGCACTCCTGCTCCTCGCACTCACCCTCGTCGCGCCCGTCGGCGGCCAGGAGAAGTACGCCGATCCCGAGCTCCTTCCCGCGGACCGCGAGCACTGGGCGTTCAAGCCGCCCGTGCGGCCGAAGGCGCCGGCCGCGGGGAACCCCGTCGATGCGTTCGTTGGCGCGAAGCTCGACGCGGTCGGGTTGAAGCCGTCGCCCGAGGCCGATCGCGTCACGCTGATCCGTCGCGTCACGCTCGACCTCACCGGCCTGCCGCCCACGCCGGCGGAAGTGGAAGCGTTCGTTAACGACGCGGCACCGGACGCCTACGAGAAGGTCGTCGATCGGTTGCTCGCGAGCCCGCACTTCGGCGAGCGGCAGGCGCAGCACTGGCTCGACGTGGTGCGGTTCGCGGAGTCGAACGGGTACGAGGCCGACGGCGAGCGGCCGCACGCCTGGCGGTACCGCGACTACGTCGTGGCGGCGTTCAACAGCGACCTGCCCTACGACCGCTTCCTGACCGAGCAACTCGCGGGCGACGAACTCTGGAAGGCCGAGGCGTCGCGGGCGAAGAACGCGACCGGGTGGGCGCTGTTCGCACCGTTCCGGCGGCCGAGTGCGGGCGTCGACGCACTGATCGCGAGCGGGATGCACCGGTGCGGGCCGGCCCACATGGTCGGCGGGAACCAGGACGCGGAGGTGCTGCGGCAGGAGCGGCTCACGGAGATGGTCAACGGGGTCGGGTCCGCGTTCCTCGGCCTCACGGTCGGGTGCGCCCGGTGCCACGACCACAAGTTCGACCCGTTCTCGGCCGGCGACTACTACCGCATGCAGGCGTTCTTCACCCCGACCGCGTACCTCGACTTCGAGTTCGCGTCGCCGGCCGAGCAGGCCCAGCGCAAGAAGGACGCCGACGCGCTCGGCGCGCTGATTTCGCCGCTCAAGGCGAAGGTGGCGGCGCTCGACTCCCCGTACCGCGACCGGATCGCAAAGGCCAAGCGCGAGAAGCTGGAGCCGAAGTTCCGCGACGCGCTCGACACGCCGGCCGACAAGCGGACCGTCGAGCAGAAGACGCTCGCGTCGCAGGCCAACACGCTGCTGAAGGTGACCTGGGACGAGGTCGTCGCGGCGCTGTCGCCGGCCGACCGCGAGGCCCGCACGAAGCTCCGCGAGCAGATCCACGCACTCGAAGCGCGGCTACCGCCGCCGACCGCCGCGGCGTGGGCCGTCGCGTCGGCCGGCACCCCGGCGCAGGCGTTCGTGCTGAAGCGCGGCGACGTGAACCGCCGCACGCTCGCCGTCGGCCCGGGGTTCCCGCGAGTTCTGGTGACCGGCGAGAACGCGCCCAAGAACCGCATCGAGTTCGCGAAGTGGCTGACGCGGCCCGACCACCCGCTCACGGCCCGCGTCGTGGCGAACCGCGTGTGGCAGTCGCACTTCGGCCGCGGGATCGTGGCGACGCCCAACGACTTCGGGCTCCGCGGCGACAAGCCGACGCACCCCGAACTGCTCGACTGGCTCGCGTGCGAACTGGTGGAACGCAAGTGGTCCCTCAAGCACCTCCACCGCCTGATCGTCACGTCGGCCACGTACCGTCAGTCCAGCACCACGACCCACGGCGCGAAACTCGACAGCGACAACGCGCTGCTCTGGAAGATGTCGCGGCGGCGGCTCGAAGCGGAGGCGGTGCGCGACGCGGTGCTCGCGGCGGCCGGCACGCTGAACCGGCAGGTCGGCGGGCCGTCGGTGAAGGTGCCGCTGGAGCCCGAGGTGTACGACCTGATCTTCACCGAGGGCGAGCCCGACGGACTGTGGCCGGTCACGCCCGACGCGACGCAACACACGCGGCGGTCGTTGTACCTGTTCAACAAGCGGAACGTGCGGCTCCCGCTGCTGGAGGCGCTCGACCAGCCGGACACGCTGAACAGTTGCGCGTTCCGGCCGGTCAGCACGTCCGCCCCGCAGGCGCTGATCCTGATGAACGGCCCGTTCGTGCAGGAGCAGGGCCGTACGCTCGCCGTCGCGCTCGTGAAGGAGCACGCCGACACCGCGAAGCAGTTGGAGGCGCTCTATCGGAGGACCGTAGGCCGGCCACCGCGGGCCGAAGAAGTGAAGCTCGCTGTCGAGTTCCTCGACGCGCAGGCCGAAACGATCCGCGGCCGCATGAAGGCGAACCAGCCGATCGGCCTCGACCCGAAGTCGCTACCGCCGGGCACCGACGCGGCACGCACGCGAGCCCTGGCCGACCTGTGCGTCGTGATGTTCAACACGCACGAGTTCGTGTACCGGCCGTGAGTGGTGAGTGGGCGGTGGGCAGTGGTTTGGAGCCGCGGAGCGGCGACCGAGGGTAGCCAGGGGTGCGGCCCGCTTCGGGCAAACCCCTGGTCCCCGGCGCGAGGCGGATCGCCCCGGGGTTCTGTCGCCCCTCCGGGGCTGCGTTCCCTTTGCTCCCCGGACCAGGGGTCGCGCTCGAAGACTCGCTCCACCCCTGGCTACCCTCGGTCGCCGCATCCGCGGCTACACCGGGTGCCTCGTGGCTTCCGGTACTGCCCACTCACCACTCACTCGATCACGAACGTCGCCAGCCGGTCGACGTTCACCTGGTCGGGCGGGTAGTCCTTGCGGGCCGGCATTCGCGGGTACACCTCGGGGAACGAGTACGCCCCCGGTGCCCACGCCAGCGGCCAGTCGTCGGGCAGTTCGCTCACCGTGAACCGCTGCTCGGCCCCGGGCGGGATCTTGCGGCCGTCGGCCCCGCGGAGCGGCGTGCCGACCAGCACCCGGCCGCCGGCTTCGAGCGGCAGCGCCCGCGTCGAGACCACCGACGACAGGTTGAAGAAGTCGTACTTCAGCCCGTCGCGATCCGCGGCGTACCGCTCCGCCATCCGCCGCAACAGCATCAGCATCCGGTCGCGGTCGGCGGGGTGGACGAGGTCCATCTTCGGCGCGGCGAACGCGACGCGCGTGATCCACCCCGGCCGCCACTGGTGCGGGAGCAGCACCTTGCTGAGCCCCCGCAGCACCGGGCCGAACACCGCGTTCTCGCCGGGCGACAGCACGTCGAACAGGTCGCGGACGATCTGCCGGTTGTCGTCGTACATGCCGACGCCGCCGGCCAGGAGCATCGTCACGTCCACGAGCACCACGAGCGCGGTACACGACCGGAACGCCACGATCGTCGGCTCGACGACCCGCTCGACGTACCGGTCGTAGCGGAACGAGAACGAGTCGAACAGTTCGGTGCCGGGGGTCCGCAGGTCGGCCGGCAGCGGGCAGAACTGGTTCTCCGCGTCGGCCCCGCTGAACCGCGTCGCGGCGAGGGCCTCGGGCGTGTCGGGTCGGGCGGCGCTCCCGTGGACGTCGAGCAGGAACGTCGACGGCGACACGAGCGGCTTGAAGTTCAGGATCAGGTTCGCGAGCGACAGCTTGTAGGCGTGGAGCAACTCGGCGGCGGTCGCGCCCGGCCTCTTGATCGCGTCGAGGAACGGGGTCGTGCAGGCGCGGTAGCCCGTGTCGTTGACGAACAGCGCGAGCACCTTCTCGGACCACCCGGTGAAGTCGCGGCCGACCATGCCGGCGTCGGCGATCCGCTCGCCGGGGAGGTCGTACAGCTTCAGCAGCGTGTCGCTGAACGTCCAGTCGGACCGCTCGAACCGGCAGGCGAACTGCGACCGGTCGGTGGTCTTCGACGGCCACTTCCCGGCGCCCACGAGCGCGTCGCGGTGGCCGGCGTAGTTGAACGCAGCCCAGCCGGCGTCGGGCGGCACCACCGCGAACTTGCGGAGCCGCGTCGCCTTCGACCCGAGCGGGAAGCGGTCTTGGTCGTGGTCCTGCAGGTGGTTTATCAACGACGTCAGCAGCACGGTCTTGCCGCTGTTGTACAGGCCGACCACGCCGACCTTGCACTCCGTCGTCTTCAGTCGCAAAAAGCTCATGTCGTCCCACCGCGGCTGCGTGGAGCCTCCCAATGACTGGTATTCGTTGTACGGCCCTCGATCATTGTTCGGTTCTGATCACCGATTTGGCGAAAGCCCGGTGGTTCTACCGGACCGTGCTGGGGTTGCCGGAGGTCCCGAAGCCGAAGACGTTCGACTTCGTCGCGCTGTGGTTCGACCTCGGGGCCGGGCAGACGCTCCACCTGCTCCAGAAGCCGCAGCCGGACACCCGCAGCCCGCGGCACTTCGCGCTGCGGGTCGCCGACGTGAGCGCCGCCCGCTCGCACTGCCGCGCCCTGGGGGTGGAGGTCCTCGAAACCGGCCCGATCCCGCACTGCGACCGGTTCTTCGTCCACGACCCGGACGGCAACCGCATCGAACTCATCCAGTGGATCGAGCCCTACGACCCGGCCGCGAGCGGGGCCGCACAGCTCGATTGACGGCACGGTTCGCGTTGACGACTTTTCTTTGGTGGGGCAGACATTCGTGTCTGCCTCCAAACGCCTCGGGAGGCAGACACGAATGTCTGCCCCACCAGGGACGCTGAACCCGCGGACCGCTGCGCACCTCGCTAAAACATCGGACACCCAAGTTGTCGCCCGAGGAGTTCGCCATGAAGTTCGCTCCGTGGTCCCTGTTCGCTCTCGCGGCGGTCGCGGGCCTGTGTCCGGCCGAGGCACCGAAACCGCCCGCGGTCCCGCTGTTCGACGGGCTCGGCAAGCACACGCGGCCCGTCGCCACCAGCAAGCCCGAGGCCCAGCGGTACTTCGACCAGGGGCTCATGTTCATGTTCGCCTACAACCACGACGAGGCGGTCCGCGCGTTTCGCCGCGCCGCCGAGCTCGACCCCGACTGCGCGATGGCGCACTGGGGCGTCGCGCTCGCGAGCGGGGTGAACTACAACAACCCGAGCTTCCCGCCCGAGCGGGCCAAGGTCGCCTACGACGCGGCGAAGGCCGCCCGCGCGAAGAGCAAAGCGGAATCCCCCGCGAACAAGGCGCTCATCGAGGCGCTGAACAGCCGCTACGCCGACCCGCTCCCGAAGGACATCAAGCCGCTCGAAAAGGCGTACTCCGAGGCGATGCGGGCCGCGTTCGAGGCGCACCCGAAAGACGCCGACGTCGGCTCGCTGTACGCCGAGTCGCTCATGAACCTGCGGCCGTGGGAACTGTGGACCGCCGACGGCAAGCCGGCCCCCGAGACGCCCGAGATCCTCCGCGTGCTCGAAGCCGTGCGGAAGGCCAACCCCGACCACCCGCTCGCCAACCACCTCTACATCCACGCGACCGAGGCGTCGCCCGAGCCCGGGAAGGCCGACGACGCGGCCGACCGGCTCCGCGGCGCGCAGCCGGCACTGGGGCACCTGCTCCACATGCCGTCGCACATCGACATCCGCCGCGGCCGGTGGAACGAGGCCGTCGAGGCCAACCGCGGGGCCATCGCCGCCGACCGCGCGTACCAGAAGACCGTCCCCGAGCAGGGCTTCTACCGGCTGTACATGGCCCACAACTACCACATGCTCGCGTACGCCGCGGTCATGCAGGGGCGGTCGGACCTCGCGCTCAACCACATCCGCGAGATGACCGCCGGCGTGCCGAAGGAGTGGCTCGCGGTGAAGGAGAACGCCGCCATCGCCGACGGGTTCGTCGCGCAGCCGCTCGAGGTCCTCAAGCGGTTCGGCCGGTGGGACGACATCCTGAAGGAGCCGGAGCCGGCGGAGATCTTCCCGATCGCCCGTGCGATGCGGCACTACAGCCGCGGCGTGGCGTTCGCCGCGAAGGGCAAGCTCGACGACGCCCGCACCGCGGAGGCCGCGTTCAAGGCCGCGGCCGCGAAGATCCCCGAGGGCGCGACGTTCGGCAACAACCTCGCCGCCGACGTGCTCGCCGTCGCGAGCGACAACCTCCGGGGCGAGATCCTGCTCCGCGAGGGGAAGCTCAGCGACGCAGCGAAGGCGCTCGAAGCCGCGGTCGCCCGCGAGGACAAGCTCCGGTACTCCGAGCCGCCGGACTGGTTCGTCCCGACGCGGCACGCGCTGGGGGCGGTGCTGCTCCGCGACAAGAAGGCAGCCGCCGCCGAGGCCGTGTACCGCGAGGACCTGCGCCGCTGGCCCGACAACGGCTGGTCGCTGTACGGGCTCGCCGCCAGCCTCGACGCGCAGGGCAAGAAGGACGAAGCCGAAAAGGCGAAGGCGAAGTTCACTGAGGTCTGGAAGCGGGCCGACGTGAAGCTCCCGTCGTCGTGCTTCTGCGTTACGGAGTGATACCGAGAGGAGTTACGCGGTTGGGTTGGTGGGGCAGACATTCGTGTCTGCCTCCAACCGCCTCACGAGGCAGACACGAATGTCTGCCCCACCAAAAGCAAGCAGATCCGAGCCCAACTGCGTAACTCCTAACCGAGTCTGGTTGATGTATTCCAGTAGCCGGCCTCTCCGAGGCCGGTGCTCGGGGGCTCGCACAGGCCCGGCCTCACAGCGGCCGGCTCAAGAACACCCACGTATCAATCGAACTCGGTGTGACCCGGCGGTGCCCGTGCGGCAGAGCCGGGAGCGCCGCGGCCCGTGGTGCTCCCGCCTCTGCCAGCGACCGAAGTTGCTCCTCCGCACGGCGTCCACCCGCCCGCGCTCGGGTGCGCGGCATTTAACCGATTGACAACTACTTGGTGTTTACTTACATTTCCCGTTCCGTGATCTGAAACACATCTTGTTTACCGGAATCACTTTAGGTACTCAAGACACTCGCCCGCAATCGATTATTGCCTCCAAATAATGTGAAGATATCGTGAAACGACCCGCAACTGTCGGATTTCTCTGGAGACATTCTGACGTAGAAGGCTAATATCACGTTCCTCTCACGGGCAAAGATTGAGCCCGAGAAGGACGCGGCCGTCGGTACTGAGGGTCACCTCTCACCCAGCCCCGACGGCCCGGCCCGCGAGAGGCGAACCGGCACCACCTCTGAAGGAGCGAGCCTTGCTCTATCGCCCCCCCACTCGGCAGCGAACGGGCACCATCCTCCCCCTCCTCGCGGTGTGCCTCGTCGGCCTGTTCGGGTTCGTCGGCCTGGCCGTCGACCTCGGGGTCGTGGCCGTCACCCGGACCCAGAGCCAGAACGCGGCCGACGCGGCCGCCCTGGCCGCGTGCCGGACCCTGCACAACAAGCCGGCCGCGGTCGCCAACAACATCGGCCCGGCGATCGCCAAGGGGAAGGCCGCGGTCACCTCGAACCGGTTCCTGAACCACGCGTTCACCGCCGCCAACATCCAGAAGATCGAGGCCGGGCAGTACCTCTACGACACCACGGCCCAGATCTTCCGGGTCGCCGCCTGGACCGACGTGACCGCCGGCCCCGCGGTCCCCGCCCCGGGGGCGTCGTGGACCGCGATCCGGGTCACGCTCCTCACCAACCAGCCGACGTACTTCATGCGGGTGCTCGGGGTCAACGGGCTCCCGGTCGGGGCCAAGGCCACCGCCGTGTTCCGCCCGATCGACGTGGCGTTCGTGCTCGACATGACCGGGTCGATGGCCAACGGGAGCACGTTCAACTACAAGAACCGCTCGATGAACCCCGACAACCTGGTGCCGGCGTTCGGGCACTACGCCAACGCCCCGGTCGGCAACGGGAACGGGGCGAGCGCCCTCCGGGCCACCCAGAACCAGTCGAACGGCGACGGCGAGTCGATCCCGCAGAACAACTTCTGCATCGCCACCAACGGCGGCCCGGCGGTCATCCGGGACTTCCACTTCGACCCGTCGAACGTTGCCGCGCCGGCGACCCCCGCGTACCCGCTGTCCCTCGTGGGCGGGTATCCGAATTTGAAGAACGCGTTCCACCGGTGGAGCCCGCCCGAGTCCGGCGGGAACCCGGCCGCGTACGCCCCGCCGACCTACGACTTCGCCGGGTACAACGCGTTCCACGTCGGGACCGAGGCGACCCCGAAGGGGCCGACCCCCGCCCCCGGGTCGTTCGGCACGATGACCGACGCGGGGGGCGTCACCTACGTCGGCGACCGGTTGCGGCGGACCGACGGGGCGATCGACAAGGCCGACACCACGTGGACCGGCACCAAGCGGGCGGCCGCCTCCGCCGCCGAACTGCTCGGGTACACCGTCAGCGGCGGGAAGATCGGGACCGTGCCCCTGGCCCGGTTCCGCGACCCGGCCTGGGAACAGTACGGGTACGACCTGGACGTCGCGAAGTACCGCGCGACCCGGGGGGCGAGCCAGACGCCGCTGGAACCGGGTACCTTCTCGGAGCAGGTCGCCGCGGAGGACACGTTCAAGGGGTACTCGATGGGGCCGGGGTACTGGGGCAAGACGTTCTTCGTCTGGCCGCCCGACCCCCGCACCCCGGTCGGCCAGCCGGGCGACGCCAACTACGTCGCCGGCGACTGGCGGCGGCGGTTCTTCGTGCGGTTCGACGGGACCAAGACGGTCCGGTTCGACCCGCAGGACCCGGACGTGCCCAACGGGATCAACGCGTACCTGCTGAACCGCGGCGACGGCCCGGTGCTGGCCGGGAGCGTGCCGATCACCCAGGTGGGCGCGGCCGATCAGCCGTTCGACCTGGCCGTCGCGGACGCCGACGCTGAGGACGACACGGACGACGGCCCCGTTCGCCCCGCCCGCGGGCGGCGGCTCCGCACCCGCCAGAGCGAGAAGCCGATCCCCAAGCCGGAGCCGCCGAAGCCGCCGCAGCCGCCCCAGCCCCCGCAACCGCCGAAGCCGCCCGGCCCGCCGCAGCCGCCGAAGCCCCCGTCGCCGCCGCCGGTGCCGAAGATCGTCCGGTGGCAGGTGGACTACCCGGCGGTGCTGAAGTGGATCAAGAGCGGCCCGCAGACGCTCCCGCCCAACCTCCGGGCCGGGCACGTCGTGTACTACACGTCCATTCCCAACGACGTGGACACCAGCAAGGGGGGCACCCAGGAGGTGCTCGACAAGGTGTGGTGGCGGCGGTACATCGACTACGTCCTGTCGAACAACCGCAACAGCGGCGGCGACCTGTACGGGAGCCCGGACAACTGGAGCAAGGGCGGCCGGGCCGTGGGCACCGCGACCGTGGAGGCGTGGACCGGGCCGACCGGGACGTGGCCGGCGGTCAAGCCGCACCAGTCGTACGGCGACAGCCCGAACCGCCCGCGGCTGCACTTCTGGTTCGGCCCGCTGTCGATGATCGGGTTCATCAACACGTCGAACAGCAACTGGCTCCCGGGCACGAGCCACGAGGCCCACTGCTGGCAGCTCAAGGCCGGGATGAACTCGGCCCTCGACGACGTTCGGAACAACCACCCGAACCACTACGTCGGGCTGGTCATGTTCGGGTGGCCCGGGCACAACTCGATCCGCCGGCCGATGGGGCAGAACTTCCGGTCCCTGAAGAACGCGCTGTTCTACCCCAAGTCGCTGCTGAACACCATCGACCAGGCCAACGGCGGGTCGTCGGTGACGTGCGAGGTGCGGCCGTACAACGCGTCGTTCAACTCGGTCGCCGCCGACGAGCTCCCCAACGCCAACGGGTACACGGACCCGAACACCGGGCTGCTGTACGCGTTCAACCTGTTGTCCCCGTCGGCGAACCTGCCGACCAACGTGTACGGCACGGTGAAGGGCCGCCGCGGGGCCGGCAAGATGGTCATCTTCGAGACCGACGGGGTGCCCAACGCGCACCGGGACGTGAAGTTCAACCCGGCCGGGTACAACTCGACGTTCTCGGTGACCGGCCAGGGCAAGGCGACGTGGACCGGGGACGAGACCCCGGGCCAGAAGGCCGTCGAGGTCGTCACCCAGATGGGCAAGCCGATGTCGCCGGTCACCTCCGGGGACAGCGGGCTGAGCCTGCCGAACGCGCCGTGCCGGGTGTACCCAATCGGGTTCGGCGACCTGTTCGACGCGGGCCTGGCCCCGGACGCGACGTTCCGGCCCACCGCGCTGCAGTTCCTGGCCGACGTCGCGGCCGCCGGCGGGACCGGGCCGGGCACGCCCACGGTGCCGGCCCGCGGGACCGGGCTCCTCGGCGCGGCGACGACCATCCCCGAGTCGCAGATCATCACCGGGACCTACGAGAACCGCATCAACAACATGCGGCTGTGCCTGGAGCGGATCTTCCAGGGCGGCGTCGGCGTCTCCCTGGTGGAGTGACGCCGGGCGTGACGGGACTTGTGTGTTCGAACGCGCGGCGAGCCGGGAGCGTCGGCGACCGGAGGCTTGGGGATCGCCCACCTCC
>NZ_JBHYGG010000258.1:0-105418 GCF_051859125.1 Gemmata sp. | reverse complement strand
GCGCGTGGGGGTCGCGCACCCCCCTCGCTCGCGGGGGGGGTTCGCCCGGACGGGTATCCGTCACGCAGCGCGGCGCTGGGGCCGGGCACCGCGGGCCGCGGCCCGGCGACCGTTCTGCACCGGCTCGCGGCACACCAGGGTGTGCTTCCCGCACCCCGGGCAGGGCTGCGCCTCGACCGCCTGCCGCTCGTAGTCCGAGTACCCGCCGATCCGGGCCCACTGTACCTCGCACGCCGCGCACGTGACCGTCCAACTCTCCACGACAGCACCTTACCAGTTGAGTTAGTAGAGCGGGCCGGCACCGGGCGGGGCGACGCGGGCGAACCCGCGGAACCCGTGACACACCCACACCGCCCAGCCCGCCACGGGGACACCGTCGGGCGCAAAGACCACCTGCACGGGCGGTTCGACCCACTCGAACGCGGCGGCCACGTCCGACCCGATGTCCCCGACGATCACGAACGTCCGCCCCAGGAACACTTGCGCGTCGGCCGCCGGGTTCGGCCGCCACACGTCGTACTGGCTGTACCGGTCCGACCGGTTCGCCACCCCGATGGCGTACGCCCGCGGGTGCCCGGCGCAGTAGAACCCGAGTTCCCCCGGGAGGGTCCAGTGCGTGCCGGCCAGCACGGGGTCCGACCCCGTCTCGGTCCGCACGCGGGCGCGGACCCCGTCGATCTCGGTCGCCAGCTCCCGCCACCCGGCCATGCGGGCGGTCAGGTCGATGCGGCGGACCGGGAACGGCTCCGCTTCGGTCGGCGGCCCGGAGACGGCGGCGACCGCCGGCCGGAGCGGGCCGGGGAAGTGCTGGGCGGCGATGGCGGCGACCGCCAGGAGCGTCGTGGTGCCCAGGCACGCGGTGGTGAGCCGCGGGCGGGCCGCGAGCTGCTCGCGGGTCCACGCGACGGCCAGCACGATCCCGCCGACGTAGGCCGGGGCCGGCCAGTTCGCCTGGCCCGACTTCACGAAGCTCGCGGCCCCGAAGAACAGCCACACCGGGACCGACGCCCACCACAGGAGCGCGACCGCGGGGTCGGCCCCGCGGACCGGGCGGAACCGCCACCCGGCCGCCGCGAACGCGAACATCCAGAACGCGAACAGCATCCCGAGTTGGCCGATGAAGAACTTGAGGACGCCGCTGCCGGTGTTCGGCCCCTGCACCCCGACCTGCCCGGACACGTGCCGGAACGTGACCCAGTCGTTGGCCGCGTTCCACGCGAGCACCGGCACCCACCCGGCGGCGGTCCCCGTGGCCAGGAGCCAGAACCCGGGCCGGCGGAACTCGCCCCGGTGGTGGGCCAGCAGGAACGCCGCGACGGCAACTGGGAACAGGGCCATCGTGTACTTCGCGAGCACGCCCAGCCCGCACAGCGCGGCGGCGGCGGCCCACCAGCGGGTGCGGCCGGTCTCGACGGCCCGGGCCACGCACACCAGCGCCCACGCCCAGCACACGAGGAACGGCGGGTCGATGGTCATGAGCACCGCCCCGGCCCGCACGAGCGGGAGCGCGGCGGCCGCGAGCACCGCCCCGACGCCCAGCGCCGGGGACCGGAACGCGCGGGCGGCGAGCACGTACCACGCCGCGAGCAGGGCCGCGTGGCACGCCGCGGCCGGGAGCCGCACGGCCGCCGTCAGGTCGCCGGTCGCGGCCACGCTGAGCGGTCCGAACACTTCGCAGCTCGCGCGGACCAGCCACGCGACGAGCGGCCCCTTGCTGTAGTAGCTCCAGTCGAGGTTCCGGGACCAGTCCCAGTAGTGCGCCTCGTCCGCCGAGAGGGCGTGCGGGCTGAGGAGCCACAGGTAGGCGACGGTCGCCGCGGTCGAGGCGGCGCCGACGAGCAGGGCGAGGGCCGGCGCGCGGCGGCCCGGGGCGGGGGTCGCGCCGGCCGGGGCGGGCACGCGGGCGCGGACGAACACCCCGAGGTGCCGCAGGGGCGTCATTCGCGTCAGCGTCGAGGGCATGCCGTGGCCTCCATCCGCGCGGGGCGATTCCGAAGCGGCCCGTCATCGCCTGCCCCGCCCCCGCCGTCAACCCGAACCCGCCGGTCCCGCGCCGCGCCCGCAGTTCGTCTTTTCCTGCCGCCCCGGACGTGCTAGAACCCCGCTCGCCTGCCGAGTCCGGCGTGCGCACACCGAAACGGGGAAGGACTCCCGTGTACAAGCTGCTCCTCTGCGTCCGCTACCTCCAGACCCGATACCTGGCGTTCATCTGCATCGTCAGCGTGATGCTCGGGGTCGCCACCCTCATCGTCGTCAACGCCGTCATGAGCGGGTTCAGCACCAAGCTGAAGGACCGGCTCCACGGCGTGCTGTCCGACGTCATCGTGGACACCGACCGGTCCGACGGGTTCGAGATCACCGACACCCTCGGGAAGCCGCTCGCCCCCGACCAGATCGTCGAGCGGATCATGGCCAGCCCGGCCGGCCCGAAGATCGCCGCGGTCACCCCGACCATCGAGGTGTTCGCGATCCTCCAGTTCAACTTCCGCGGCCAGTCGATGACCAAGCCGGTCCGCCTCATCGGGATCGACCCCGAGGGCCGGGCGTCGGTCGGCGGGTTCGCCGAGTACCTGGTCCGCCAGCACGGGGCCGCGAAGCCGAGCTTCGACCTGACCCCCGAGGCGCTCAAGCAGCACGAGCACAACCGGGAGCGCCGCGAGCGGGCCGACGCGCTCCAGGTGCCGAACGTGCCGGCCCCGAAGGCGCTCGTGCCGGACCCGGCCGCGCTCCCCGAGCCCGACGACGCGGTGATGAAGAAGGACATGCCGGTGGCCAAGCTGCACGGGGCCGTCATCGGGTACACCATCGCCCACTTCCGGTGGCGGAACGAGCAGGGCGAGGTGGTCGAAGAGGCCGCGCTGAAGCAGGGCGACGACGTGACCCTGTTCACCGCCGGCGGCTCGCAGATCGACGGCGGCCGGATTCGGCCGGTGTTCGGCAACTTCCTCGTCACCGACTACCTGAAGACGGAGATGAGCGAGTACGACCAGAGCTTCGTGTACGTCCCGCTCGACGTGCTCCAGCAGCTCCGCACGATGGAGGGCCGGTGCACGGCGTTCCAGATCAAGCTCAAGGACTACGAGGCGGACAAGAAGGACGTGGTCGACGCGCTCCGCGGGATCTTCGACCCGCGGACCGGGGCGCGGGTCGCGACCTGGGAGGAGCACCAGGGCTCGCTCCTCGCCGCCATCGACGTCGAGCGGGGCATCCTGAACCTGCTACTGTTCATGATCGTCGGGGTCGCCGGGTTCAGCATCCTGGCCATCTTCACGATGATCGTGTCCGAGAAGTACCGCGACATCGGCATCCTCAAGTCGCTCGGCGCGAGCAACCACGGGGTCATGAGCATCTTCGTGTGCTACGGGCTGCTGCTCGGCACCGTCGGGTGCGGGCTGGGGACCGCCCTGGGGCTGGCGATCACCGACAACATCAACGAGATCGAGATGTTCCTGACCCGGGTCACGGGCAAGGCGGTGTTCCCGCGGGACGTGTACTACTTCAAGGACATCCCGACCAACGTGGACCCGTGGAACGTGGGCATCGTGAACGTCGGCGCGGTCACCGTCGCGACGCTGTTCAGCCTGCTCCCGGCGTGGCGGGCGGCCCGCCTGCACCCGGTCCGCGCGCTCCGGTTCGAATAGTGCGGGACGCGGAACCCGGCGGCCGGGCCGACGCGCCCGGGCCGGGTTCCTGATTCCGCGTTCCGCCTTCCGCACCCCGCACTGGTGAAGTGATGCTGACCGCTGTGAACCTCTGCAAGGCGTACCGCCGGCACGCCGTCCAGGTGCCCGTACTCAACGGGCTGGACCTGGAGGTGAAGACCGGCGAGTTCCTGAGCATCGTCGGGGCGTCGGGCTCGGGCAAGAGCACGCTCCTGCATTTGCTCGGCACCCTCGACGCGCCGGACTCGGGCCGGATCCTGCTCGACGGGCGGCGGATCGACAACCTCCCGAACCGGGACCGCGACGCGCTGCGGAACCGCACGTTCGGGTACATCTTCCAGTTCTACCACCTGCTCCCCGAGCTCACGACGCTCGACAACGTCCTGATGCCCGCGTACATCGGGCACTCGGTCGTCGGGTGGTGGAAGGCCCGCTCGAAGTGGCGCGCCCGGGCCGTCGAACTGCTCACGAAGGTGGGGCTCGGGCACCGCATGTACCACCGGCCGGGGCAGCTCTCGGGCGGCGAGATGCAGCGGGCCGCGGTCGCCCGGGCGCTGCTCACGAGCCCGCGGGTGCTGCTCGCCGACGAGCCCACCGGGAACCTCGACGCGGCGACCGGCGACGAGATCGTGCGGCTGCTCCGCGACCTGAACCGCGAGAACGGCGTCACCATCGTGATGGTCACCCACAACCTGGACATCGTGACCGCGACCGACCGCGTGGTCCGCATGGTGGGCGGCGTGGTGACGGCCGACACGGGGGCCAAGAAGCCCGCCCCGTTTCACGCACCCCTGCTAGCGGCCGTGTGAGCCTTCCCGCCTGTTCGCGGACCCGGTGCCCGTGCTACGATGGCCCATGAGCAACGGGAGACCCGCACCATGGTGAGCCACGGTACAGTCGTCAACGGGGTCATCGTGCCGGACGGGTCGCCGCCTCCGGACGGGACGCGCGTGGTGTTCGAGGCGGACGTCGCGCACGAGCACCCGCACCCACTGGCGGCTCCTGATCGCGACAAGGAACTGGCGCTGCTCCGGGGGCGCGTCGCCGCGATGCAGGCCGGGGAGCCGGGCGTCCCCCTCGGCGAGGCGATGGCGCGGATGGCGTCTGAGTTAAACCTCCCGCCCTCGGGTGAGGAGTGACCGGTGGCCCGGGACGTTCACCTCCAGCCCGGGGCTTACGACGACATTCGAGCCGTCGTGGCCTTCATCGCCCGGCGGGTGTCGCCGGCCGCGGCGGCACGCTGGCACGCCCGGATTCACGCGGCCATCAGGCGGCTGGAGACGGAAGCCTAGCGGTGGCCCGAGGCCGACGAGGCAATCAGCGTCGGGATCAACCTCCGGATGATGTCGCATGGCAAGCGCCTCCACGTCTACCGGGTGCTGTTCACCTTTGACGACCAAGCCGTACACGTTGTGAGGGTGCGCCACGCCGGCCAGGATCATTTGACAGCGGACGACATTTAATGCGCTCCTGACTGCGAACCCACCGGCAACCACGAACAAATTGCCCCTCTTCCCGATCGCCAACCTCCCATCCCCAACTACCTGCTCATGTCGCTCCTCTGGATCAACGGCACGCTCACCGACAAGGACGCGGCCCGCGTCAGCCCGTTCGACCATGGGTTCCTCTACGGCGACGGCGTCTGGGAGCACCTCCGGGTGTTCGGCGGTCGCGCGTTCAAGGCGCTCGACCACATCAACCAGCTCGTCGCAGCGGCCGAGGTTCTCGGCATTGACGTCCCGCTGTCACCGGGCGAACTCGCGGCCGCCATCGACGCCACGGCGAGGGCCAACAACCGCACCGACGGGTACGTCCGCGTGATCGTCAGCCGCGGGCCGGGGACCATCGGGCCGGACCCCCGCAAGGTCGTGCCGCAGGTGATGATTGTTGCCGAGGAGTACCGCCCGTTCCCCGACGAACTGTACGGCCACGGGCTGCACGCGGTCGTGTTCCCGGTGCCGCTCGACACGGCGCACCCCGCGAACCGCGTCCGCACGCTCGGCCTCCCGCACGCGGTGCTCGCCAAGCGGCACGCGCTCGCGAACGGCTGCCTCGAAGCGATTTCTACCAACCACGCCGGTCACCTCGTCGGCGCGACCGAGGGGTTCCTCTTTCTCGTGAAGGACGGGGCGGTCGTGGTCGCCGGGGATCAGCCGCGGGACGTGACGGGGTACGCCGTTGCCGCACTCGCGGGTGAGAGAGGGCTCGTCGTCGCCGAGTACACCGTGACCGCGGCCGACCTGGACGCATCCGAAGAAGCGTTCATTGCGGGTACGGCGTGCGGGGTGATCGGCCTCGTTCGCGTGGACGGCCGGGACATTGGGACCGGAACCGAGGGGCCGGTGACGCGCGCAATCCGCGCGCGGTACGCCGCCGCGACCCGCGTCCCGGGATAAAATGTCTCCGGGTACGCCCCCGGAGACTCTCCATGCTGCCGATCCGCCGCATCCTCGTGCCGACCGACTTCGGCGAGTGCTCGACCCCGGCCGTCCGGCTCGCCGCCGAACTCGCCGACAAGTTCGGGGCCGAGTTCGTGCTGCTCCACGTCGTGCAGGACCTCGCGCTGGCGATGCCCGACGCGGTGATGCCGACCCCGCTCCCCGGGCCGGACCTGACCCACCTCAGCGACGCCGCGAAGACCGGCCTGGCGAACCTCATCGAGCGCGAGAACCTCGCCCGGCTGAACCCGCGGGTGGAGGTCCGGATCGGGTCGCCGGTCGCCGAGATCGTCGCCGCCGCCGGCGACCTGAAGGCCGACCTGTTGTGCGTCGGCACCCACGGCCGCACCGGGCTCGCCCACCTGATCCTCGGGAGCCAGGCCGAGCGCATCATCCGCGAAGCCCCGTGCCCCGTCGTCACCGTGAAGCCGCAGCACTGACCCCCGCTGGTGGCACGGGCCCCTGGCCCGTGCGAGCCGATCACAGGCCAGAGGCCTGTGCCACCGAACGAACCGCACCCCATGCCGACCACCGAACTCTCCCCCGAACTGGCCGCGAAGCGCGACCGGCTCCTCGCGGCCCTCGCGGAACTGGGCGGCGTCGCGGTCGCGTTCAGCGGCGGCATCGACAGCACCGTCGTCGCGAAGGCCGCGTTCCTCGCGCTCGGCGACCGGGCCGTCGCCGTCACCGCCGACAGCGGCAGCGTCGCACGCGCCGAACTCGAAGACGCGAGGCGGCTCGCGGCCCTCATCGGCATCCGGCACGTCGTCGTCCCGACGCAGGAGTTCGACAACCCCGACTACCTCAAGAACGACGGCACCCGCTGCTACCACTGTAAGACGGAACTGTACTCGACCGTCGAACGCATCCTGCCGGACCTCGGCGTCGACGTGATGGCGAGCGGCGCGAACCTCGACGACCTCGGCGACTACCGCCCCGGGCTCCTCGCGGCCGCCGAGCACGCCGTGCGGCACCCGCTCCAGGTCGCCGGGTTCACCAAGGCCGACGTCCGCGCCCTTGCGTTGCACTGGGAACTGCCGACCTGGGACAAGCCCGCGTCGCCGTGCCTCTCCAGCCGGCTCGCGCCGGGGCTCGCGGTCACGCCGGAACGCACGGCCCGCGTCGAGGCCGCCGAGGTGTTCTTGCGTTCGCTCGGCCTGCGCGAGTGCCGGGTGCGGCACCACGAGGGCGACCTGGCCCGGGTCGAGGTGCCGGCCGCCGAGATCGCCCGGTTCGCCGCCGACCCGGTGCGGACCGAACTGACCCGCGAGTTCCGCCGCCTCGGGTTCAAGTTCGTGACCATCGACCTCGACGGGTTCCGGTCCGGGAGCCTGAACGACCTCGTACCCCTCGAAGTCCGCCGGGTGTATAGTGGACGGTAGCGCCGCCCGAGGTCTTCGCCCTCTCCCCTTGCGGGAGAGGGCAGCGAGGCTCTGCGAGCGGGTGAGGGGTACTGCCTTCCGAGATGAGTAGCTCGCACCCCTCACCCGGCCGCGAAGCGCGGCCACCCTCTCCCGCAAGGGGAGAGGGGAAGAGAAACCGACACGGCGCGACCCCCATGAACCCGCTCCCCGCCCCGCGTGCCCTCGACCAGTTCTTCCACGAGGGCCGCAGCAAGCTCCTCGACCTGGCGGCGATCTTCGACCGCATCGGCCGCGGGGCCGACGCCGCGACGGTCGCCGCCGACCCGCGGCACGAGAAGCTCCGCAAGGCGCTCGACGTGCTCGCGTCCGACGCGCCGAACAAGGCCGAGTTGATCCAGCAACTCTTCTCGCTCGCCTACGACCCCGCCTGGAAGGTGCCGAGCCCGCGATTTTAGTGCGGACGACCGACCGTCACGCGGTACCATAACGGCGATCCCACCAACTGAGGGTTGGCCGTGTCCGTCACGATCATCTGCCCGCACTGCGAGCAGGACTTCCCTCCGGGGAAACTGACGCAGAGCGGGCGGGTCCACTGCGCGGCATGCGACGGGTGGTTCACCCCTACACCCGCACAGGGATCTATGATCGAGGCTGCGCAGTCGCGCGTTTCGGGGCAGGTCATTCAGGAGCGGAGCGACCACCCCGGCGGGGATCAGCGACTCACCCCCGCCCAGTGTGCGCCGGCCCCCACGGCCATTCCGGAATCAGCGAGTGTCCGTGACCACGAAGAGACGGGCGACGCGACAACCCTGGAGGACATCGACAACCCGTGGGTTGAGTTCGGGAGCGCGAGTCGAAGAGTCAAGTTCGGCATCGTCATCGAATTGGCTGCCGGCACCGCGTTCCTGCTCGTCCAGTTGCTGTTTCTGGGTCTCGCCGCCAACCGACCGCCCGACCGGCCCCCGGACGTGAAGTCTACGACCGAGCGGTCGCATATCCCGCTGAGCATGGTCGGCCTGGCTGTCGGCCTCTTGGGGTCGGGGTTGGTTGCGGCCGGTCGGTCGGGTCAGGCGAAGGTCGCTCCCGGGCGAATGGGTGCCGGGTCGCCAGTCGCGGTCGCGTCAGTCGGGTGGATCAGCCTCGTCGCTGCTGCCGCGGCGATTGGGATGTTCGGAGTAGCATTCGGGGCGTCGCCCGCCGGCCCCGCGAACCCGAACTGGGGCCGGTACGCGTGGTTCGCCGCGGGAGGAATGCTGGTCGCGTTCTACACCCGCCTCTACGCCGACATCGGATCGCTGATCCACCTTGGCGTGGTGAGCGGGGTAATGCCCGACCGCCGCTTGCGCGACCGCGTGAGTGTGGTAAACATTGTGTTTCAAGTGTCGTCTGTGTGCTACCTCGTCCTGACATTTGCCGCGCTCTTTACGACGCGGGACGACCTGACGCGAGCAGGCCGCAACCCGGCGCAACGCCCCTTGGCGCACGAGACACCGACTGAGATCGCAGTCCTGTACGCAGCGATATACCTTGCCGTTGTGCTCTACGGCGTGACGAACCTCAGTCTCCATGCGGCCGCCTGCCGCGCCGCGGACGAGTGGGAGCCAGACGTGGACGAGTAACGCCGGGAGCAGATGCCCCGCCCACAGTCCCAGGGAAGGCCACCGGACCGGAACAAGGCGGACCGGTCGCCCGAACGCGGTCGCCGAAAAATTCGCGCGCATCGGTTGACGCCACCGGGTTCGTTGCACACTTACCTGATAAGGCCGCTCGGCCCGTTCGCCGATCACCTCGCGACTCACCCCCCAACCCCCGCGTGCGACGATGGACGCCCTCTCCCGGGCCGGCCTGCGCTGGCTCCGCGCCCAGATCCGCTCCCGCGACGCGGCCACCAGCCGCGGCGCGGTCGCCGTCGCCGCGGCGTTCGCCGACCTCAGGGCCGCCGACCTCGGCCTGGACCTCGACGGGGTTCGAGCGCCAGCCCGTCGGCGACCTGGATCCACTCGCCGCGTCACTCGACCCGCTCCCCCAACTCGACGACCTGCCCCACGCCCTCCCCGAGCTGCGTGCTGGCGTTGACGAAGACGATCCCGTCGTGCTCGGTGCGGCCCGCCGCTTCGTGGATGTGCCCGAACACGTGGAGCCGCGGCTTCACCTCGAACACCCGCTCGAACAGGTCGCGGCACCCGCACAGCTCGCCCGTGCGGTTCCGATCGAGTATCCCCGCCGGCGGCCCGTGCGTGATCAGCACGTCGACGCCGGCCGGGATCTTCGCCCAGACGCGAGCGAGTTCCTCGCCCCGGGGCAGGTTGAACGCCCACCCGCCGAAGTACGGCTGCCACGGGCTCCCGTAGAACGTGACGCCGTCGATCTCGCACCCGGAGTCTTCGAGGTAGATCGCGTTCGTGACGCGGGCGCGGGCCTCGGCCGGGCGCTCCTGGAAGCAGAAGTCGTGGTTCCCGCAGATCACGATCTTGTGGCGGTAGAGGTGGTTTAACGTGCCGAGCCACTCGTTGAAGGACTCCACGTCTTCGAGCTTCCCGCGACGGGTGATGTCACCGGCGTGGACCATCACGTCGCCGGGCGGCATGACGGCGAGGTGGTGCCGGGCGTGGGTGTCGGAGACGCAGACGATCCGCATGGCTGGCCCTCGGAACTGACGGCACCATGATACGCGTTGCGGCCCGCAACCGACGCGGGCCGGGGAGATGACCCCCGGCCCGGGCGTTCGACTCTTCGATCGGCTCGTCCAACTGGCTCGTCACCCGTTCCACCCTTCCAGAGCACCGCCGACAAACCTTCCCTTCGGCCTCAGATCCCGCGCTGCTTCCCGGCGTTCGATGGGTCGAACGCGAACTGCTTGAAGAGGTACCCCGACCGCGCGTCGCGGAGGGGGGCCATAGGGGTGGCTTCCGAAGCTGGTCCTGCGCGCCCTTATCCTAATCTCGCGGCTCCAATTCTTTCACAAGGTGGAGCACAAAAGAAGAAACCCCGGCGTTGCCAGGGCGGAGTTGAGTACGGAATGTGGTAAGGACGATTTCGGCCGGTTCAGAAAACTCTACTGTTCTTCCAGTACACCCGAGAGGATTTGAACCTCTAACCCTCGGTTCCGAAGACCGACGATCGCGGATCAAATCCTAGGAAATCAAGCCTACGCCCATCGCACGGGTTGCCTGCACTGGTACACTTCATGTCGATTTCCTGCACGTAACCTGCACGCTCTGGAGACCCACTATGCCCCGCCCCGCGCGCCCGTGGCACCGCAAGCAGACGGGTTGGTGGATGGTCGAGATGGACGGCCACCAGGTTAAGTTAGTCGAAGGACCCAAGGACGAGAAGCACCGGCTCTCGGCCGAGGAGAAGTTTGCCGAGTTGCGCCGCCTGCGGCGGACCGCCCCGAGCGCTCCGACGGCGCGGACGGCGGACGTTGTCGAGGCGTTCCTCGCCTGGTCCCGCCAGCGACTGTCCGCCGAGACCCACCGGGTCAATCGCTACTACTGTCAACTCTTCGCGGAACACTGTGGCACCGTGCTCGCCCGGGAGATCAAGCCGCACCACGTGACCAGGTGGATCGGTGAAATGATGTCGCCGGAGCGCGTGGAGCGTGAGAAGGAACGCCGGAAGAAGGAGATTGAAACGGGGGCCGTCGAGAAGCGCCTTCAGGGGGGACCGCCCCGGCTCTGGGGCGAGTCTACGGCCCACAACGGGCGGGTCGCGGCGTACCGTGTTTTTTCCTGGGCGAAGGACGAGGGCATCCTGCCCGAGAATCCGCTCGCCGGGATGAAGCGACCGAAACCGGCCCCGCGGCAGCGGGCGATGAGTGACGTCGAGTTCCAAAAGCTCTACGAGAACGCCGGTGGCCCTTTCGCCGACTACCTGTTGGCTCTGCGTGAGACCGGGGCACGGCCGAAGGAGCTGCGCGACCTGACCTGGGACCAAGTGCAGGAGGACCGGTGGGTGCTAACGAAGCACAAGACCGTCCGAAAGGTGGGCAAGGCACGGGTCATCATTCTCTCGTCGGCCATGCGAGCGATGATGGATCGATTGAAGCGGGACGGGCAGGGGCACGTGTTTCTGAATACCGAAGGCGGGCCGTGGTCGATGAACGCCGTCCGCCTCCAGATGAAGCGATTGCGGGATCGGCTCGGGCTGCCGAGTGATTTGTGCGCCTATCTCGCCCGCCACGGGTTCGGCACGCGGGCAATTCTCAACGGCGTTAACCCGGTCGTCGTCGCTGAGCTGATGGGTCACAACTCACTCGACATGATCTCGAAGGTATACGTTCACCTGGCCGACGAGCACGCGCACCTCAAGGCGGCGGTCGAGAAGATTAACTCCACCACGAAGCCGGTTCAGGCAGATCCGCTGGCCTCGCCCAGGCTCCGGGCGAAACCGGTGGATCCGAAAAAGCCCGGCCCGAAGACGAAAGCCGCACAATAGCGAGGCCCCCTCTGCGGTGATCTCCTCGGCTCGCGACCTCAGTGTGCCTGCAACCGCAATCGGCTGGCGTCAGCCGACGCCGTCCTTGCTGATTGAGGGGGCGGGGAACCGGGACCACGGGCCGGAGTCCCACCCAGTGATCTTCAGCACCGACGTCGTGGTGCTGGAGAAGCGGTAGCGATGTCGTTGACGCGACGTCCCCGCCGTGCCAGGAAAGCTGGATGGAACTCGCCTGGCTCGCCGACACCTGCTCACGAGCGGCACCGGCCGCGACCCGACGCCAACACGTTACCGCATCGACAATAAGCAGTTAAGGCCACAGCCACCAACTCGGACAGTCCCTTCGAACGCCTTCACCGGTGAGACCAGCATGAAGAGAGGCCGAGAAAACGAGAGCGAAATTTTAGCGGCCGATCCCGTACCTAAATTTCGGTGCGACGCAGACTTGGCCCGCCGTGCCCACCCGCGGACGTGTGCCAGAAACCCTCTCTTGGTTTGGTGGGTGTGAGTTCGTCGCGTAGAATGTGGCCGAATCCACCAGGAGATGTGCAATGTCTTACGTAGGCCAAGCTAATCCCGTCTGCCTCTGACGGTTCCCGCCGTCACACCGACCACGCAAGTACGCTCTAATTGCCGACCTAAGTTGACGCACCGCGTCCCGACTTAGTGTTACCCCGTACCCGGCTGCACGTTCGCGACGAGGTCGAGGCTCCGCGCGCCTGGTTTCGGGCCACGGTATCGGCGTCTTCGTCTCGAACACGTCCCCGCCAGATACCGAGTCTGGGGTCCTGTACCTCACGAAGGAAGACGTTCCATGCTCACCAAATTTCTGGCCGCGACCGCACTGACCGCTGGGGCGTCGGTCTTGGCTTTGGCTCCCGCCCAAGACGCCCCCGGCTCGCCGCCGAGGCCGAGTGTCACCGACATCAACAAGCGCGCCGAGCGGGACATCGCGATCCGGAAGATCCTGAACGCCACTCCGCTCGACCTGAACGCCCTGAGCGAACTCAGCAAGGCCCAGAAGGAGCTGCCCCCTGTGCCGAAGTCGACCTCGCTGAGGATCGACGAGAACTCCGCCCACTTCCACACGTATGAGACGGTTTCGAACTCGCGGAAGATCGAGAACGCCCTGCTGCTGGCGACGCCACCGGGCCTCCGCGTCGGGTGGCTGGTCGACGCGAACGAGTACGTGAGGACGGGCGAGGCGAGCGACATCGGCGACCTGTCGGGCTACCAGAGCAAGGTGAAGCTCTACTTCCGCCAGCTCTGGCCGTCGACGGCCGGTAAGGACCAGCTGCCGGTGGAGATGGAGGTCGAGCCGACCGTCCCCGCGATGTTCAACGCCCTGAACAAGACGCTCGCGGCCCGCCTCCGGGACGGCAAGCTCGCCATGCCCGTCCAGGGGCTGCAGTTCGAGTTCAAGGAAGCGACCTCGAAGACGGCGATGGCCAAGGAGATCGGGGTGAGTCTCGAGGCCAGCGGCTGGGGCCAGACCCTGGGGGTCAGCTACAGCGAGAAGGGCGAAGAGAAGTCGGAGCACAAGTACCTGTACATGATGATCAAGCAGGACCTGTTCACGATCGGCCTCCAGCGACAGAACATGGGCAGCCTGTTCGACGAGCAGCTCGCCCCGGCGACGATCGGTGAGCTCCTCGGCGAGAAGCGGCTGGGTGTCGTGAACGAGCTGCGGTTCGGCCGCTTCGCCTTCGTCTCGGTCCGCACGACCTCGGACGTGAAGAAGCTCAAGAAGGCGCTGGAGGTGCGCTTCTCGAACGCGGCCGTGAAGGCGTCGGGGAAGCTCGACGAGGAGAGCGAGGCGCTGCTGAACTCGACCTCGTTCACGGTCCTCATCCACGGCGGCTCCCTCCCCAAGGACGATCGGGGGAAGTCGGCCGTGCTGATCGCGAACACGAACGTCGACGTGGCCGTGTCGACCATCAGCGACTTCTTCAACAAGACGCTGATCTTCGACGAGAGCAACATCCCGGTCGAGATCGGCTTCAGCGTTCAAGATGTGGTCACCGCGAAGCAGCTCGGCAAGAACGAGGTGAACAGGCACACGCCGTTCTCGGACACCGAACCCCAGCCGTTCCAGTACCGGCTGGAGTACGTGAAGGCGGAGATCTGCGACCAGGCGGACTCCGGGCTGGGCGAGTTCGTGACCAAGGTGGCGGCGAACGGCAGGTACGACAAAGAGAGCCTGGTGCTGGACGGGCAGTGGGAGTTCGGGGAGGGGCCGCTGGTCCGGGGCCAGCGTACCCACAAGTCCCACGACGTGAACGCGTCCAAGGGCTTCCAGCGGAGCAAGAAGGACCTACGGCTGGAGTTCTTCCAGGGCGAGCAGGACGACGAGGAGGCGGCCAGCACCCCGCAGAAGATGAAGGCCGAGTGGGAGCGGGCGAAGGACGCCGGGATCGACGACTTCATCTACACCGTCAGGGATTACGACCTGGAGGCGATTGTGAAGGAGCAGTTCCAGGCCGGCAAGACGAGCTACTCGGAGACGTTCACGGTCATCAGCCCCCGGCAGAACAAGTTCACCTTCAGGCTCGAAGTGAAGATCCCCTCGAAGCCCGAAGAGGTCGCGAAGAAGCAGGAGGTCAAGGCCGGCGACAAGTAATCGGCCACAGGAGCGAACGGCGGCGGGGGAGTTGGCCCCGCCGCCCTTTTGTCCGGACTCGATCTCCCGGTACGACCTGGAGCCCGACACTCGCAGCCCGAGCACTGACCCGAAATGATTCCGGCCACTGCGTCCGCTCGGCGGGCGACGTGGCGGGGCACGGGGGAAGCGGATCGCGGCGGACCGCCGGCCGTAGCGTTCCGCCCTCTCCGGATTTGTGTGGCTAACCCCAGAGGAACCGATGAGCCGAACACCACTCGTCCTCACCTTCGTCACGATCGCCGCTGCCGGGCTGGCGGCAGCAGAGCCGACGAAGGAGCAACTCGCTGCCGCGGAGAAGCGGTTGGCGGCCTTCCGGAAGGCCACAAGTACCCCCGGGGTTAAGGTCGTCTCGAGCCTGGACGGGGCGAAGGTCGCCTTCGCTGAAGAAGCGAAGGCGTTCGAAGACACCTCTGCGGGGCTAGCGGGTCTGCAGACCGCTGCCGCCAACCTGGCCAAGTGTGCCGCGGACAAGGACCCGAAGAAGCGGGAGGCCGAGGCACGCCGGTTCATGAAGGTGCTCGCCGAGGCGAACCCGAATTCCCGGATCGAACTGGCCGACACGCTGAGCCGCAACATCGGGGCGACCGAGTTCGGCGTCATCGCGGAAGCGACCGACACCAAATTCAAGCTGTCGGCCGCCGAACTGGCGAAAGGTGCCGTGATTCAGCCGCCCCTCGGCAACCTGACCCGGGCCATGACCGATCATGCCAAGCATCTGGGTGCCGTCTCGGGGGACCTGGACCGCATCGCCGCCCGAGCTTCGGGCAACGGGAAAGCGCTGAAAGCCGTCGCGGACAAGATCGACGTGTTCGTGAAGAACGACGGGGCCAAGGACGTCGTCAACAACGATGCCGTGCAGAAGCTGTTCGACGTGGGACTGCTGAAGAAGTACGAGACGCTCGCCGCGGCCGCGGCCGCGGCCTCGAAGCGGACCGGCGAGGCCAGGACAGCCCAAGACGCCCTCAAAAAGGCCGTCGCGGACAACGTCAAATTGCTCGAGGAGAAGTGACGGCCATACGCCGGCTCACGCCCCGCCCCGTGCTGGCGGCTCGGGCCAAGCGGTTACCAGCCGCGGGGCACATCCTCCTGCCGACAACGCTGTACCTCTGCACCGGAAGGCGGTCAGCGCTTCGACCACGCCCTCGCCAGCCGACCCGGATCCAACTCCGAAAAGCCGGAGACCCGGGGAACCGATGCCCGTGAGGTCGACGGGTGATGAGGCTCCCGGGGCAACCCCACCCGGCCCTCGATCCTGAAGGTAGCGAGGAGGGCGTCGAGGTCGGTTGGGGCGATGAGGATCTTTCCTCGGCGACCCTTCGCACCGACGCGGAGGTGTGTAAGCGAACCGTCGGTGCACCAACGGTAGATGAGGCTCACCGACACGTTGACCCGAGCTGCCGCGGCTTTGGGGGACAGCAAACCGCCCCCGGCAGGTGCGCCATCGGAAGTGGCTTGGCCCATGCTCACGCCCCGCAAAAGTACCGGAGCGAGTGCCCCGGTACCCTGTGGCGGATTGTTCAAGGGCTCACTGAATCAGGGACGAACATCGTCCGAACGTCCACTCAGGAGGCCACTTGTGGCGAGCCGGATTCCGCCTCCGAAGTGAACATTTTGAACGCGAAGCCCGCACTTCACGTAGCGTTGGCCGACGCCGGTGTGTACTTTCAACCGCTTCACCTCGTGCCACCCGTGGTGGGGCAAATTGACAGGCGCACGAGGTCGGCGTAAGATTGTCTTCAGCGAGGTTGCGCCTGCAGGGCCGGTTCGAGTCCACACATCTTCTTGGCCAACGGGCACCGCAACTCGACCCACCATATTGCTCTCACACACTCTCTTTACACCCCCGTTTACAGCCGCGGGCAACGCCGCGCCGCTCGGCGCACCCCGGCCGACAAGGATCGCAACCTTGAACAAGACCGAACGGTTGACCGCGTGCGCCCTTCGGGCCGACCTGCTCTGGTTCGCTGACGAGGAGCGCCCGCACCTCGGCGGCGTTCCCCTCGGAGACTTTGACGCCATGCTCGGGCCGGCGGTGGAGCGTCTGCAGGCGTTTTTCCCCAACAACCGACTCCCTGCTCCGGCCCAAGAACTGTGGCGAGAGGTCCAGGGGCTGACGCACAGGGGCTACAGCATGCGCGCCGAGCCGTCGGTCAGCCCCGACGACATCGTCCGGCTCGATAATGCGCTGGACGCGCTGATCGACTGGCTCACGCAGCGGTACAAACTCGCAAAATCAGCTACAGAATACGCCGGATCCGAGCCCGGGTCGCCCGACCGCGTTCGAGACAGGAAGTTGACTAGCGACTTCCTCTATCAGCTGGTGTTGCGGCTGAAGGCGCGCCACGTAGTTGGAAACGACGAAGACATCGGCAAACCCTTCAAGCTGCGCGAGTTGCACGGGCTCCTGTCGAAGACCAAGGCTTCGATCAGTACGGTGCGCCGTGGTATCCTAAGGCTGTTTCCGAATGGGATGCCCCAGTACTGCAAGCTTTGTCGCGATTTGACGGCGTTGGAGGATCACTTGGCTGCTCGCGGAAACGAGTTGGAGCGCGAACTCGGCATCCCGGGACCGAAACGAACCACACGCTGATTGTTCATCCTGTTCACCGGCCGCAATTGATTTTTACGTCAGCGATCGCGCCGCAAGTCCTTGACACACAGGCTTGCGGCGAATTCCCTCTCCGCGTTCAGTCGCACTTCCTGAACAAACCTCGCTTCGGATGAGTGGCCTCGCTCGACCCGCTGTGGGTCCGGCGGGACGCCGCGTGGGCCACTGTGGCCGAAACCGGAGCCTCATCAGCCATGTCAGACGACGCGAAGCAGTCGAATAACCCAGAGCAGGAACCAGAAGTCGGTTCCCCGGTCCGGCAACAGCACCCCCATGATGGCACCGCCGGCGGCGCGCCCCTCAGGGCGGCGGGTGCGGTTCCGAGGAGGGAGGTGCGCGAGCCGGTGGCCGCGGACACGCCTGCCGAAATCCCTCGCGGTCCCGGTGACACCGCTCCTCACTCGGCGCACCAGGCGGGTGCCGCCCCTGGCGCCGTCTGGGCGAAGCATGCCGTTCGCCTGGCCCGATGGACGCAAGCCACGCTGGTGAACCGCACCGATCGCTACGGCGTGTATCGCTGCGTCCCTGGGAAGAGGGCGGACGTCTACGAAGCGAAAACAACACTGACTTCGGACGCCCTGGCCGAGCACTTCAGCACCGCTCGCCGCGTCGGGCTCCACGCGATCTCGGCCAACGAGACCTCCCGGTGGGTCGTTATCGACGTCGACCGCCACGACGAGAAGGTGGATCGGGACAAGAACACGGCGGCCGCTCTCGCCTGGTGCACCAAGGCCAAACTCTTGGGTTACACGCCCCTGCTCGAAGACTCCGACGGACGCGGGAGCTTCAAGCTCTGGATCCTCTTCGAGTCGCCCGTCCCGACCGCGAAAGCCCGGGCCTTCGGTCTGTCACTCACGCGTGACTGGAGCGAACAGGGCCTGCCCGCTCGGCCCGAAGTGTTCCCCAAGCAGAGTCGCCTGAGTGGCAAGATGTCGGGCGGTTGGGTGCGCCTTCCCGGCCGGCATCACACCCGTGACCACTGGTCACGGTTCTGGTCCGGGGACCGCTGGCTGGACGGTGAGGAGGCGGTCAACCTGCTCGCGGCTGCGGTCGGCGGCCCACCCCCTGCCACCGACGCGAGCGACCGCCGACCCGCCTCAGAAAAGGCTGATCGTGTCGATGACCAGGCCGGCATCCCGATCGAAATACTCCGCACGGCCCTCGCCGCTCTTCCCGCCGAGTTTCGTGACGAGTACGGCCACTGGATTCGGGTCGGCATGTGCCTCCACGAACTGGGCGACCTCGGGTTCGAGCTGTGGGAAGCGTGGAGCCAGCCCAGTGTGAAGTTCCAGGAGGGTGAGTGCCGCCGCAAGTGGGAGACGTTTTCTCCCGACGGCGTACTCCGCGTGCGGCACCTGCTCGAGTGCGCTGAGGAACATGGCTGGCGGGGCTCGGCGGAACCCACAGATGAGTCCCCGGGCGACGCCGACGACGGTGGCGGCGCCGAGGAACCGGACGAGGGTCAGGAGGCCGACACCGGGCCGGTGCCGATCGCTTGGGCGTCCAAACCGTTCGAGCGGATCATTGCCGCGGTCTACCGTGCCGCGCGCCGTACCGAGCCCGAGGTGTTCCAGCACGGGGACGCCCTCGTCCGCCTCCGCCTCCGCCGGCACGACGGTGCCCGGGTGATCGAGTCGCTCTCGCAGGACGCGATCCGCGGCTGGCTCGACCGGATCGTGCGGTGGCTGGTTCGAACGAAGGACGGCTTCGTCCGCACGCCGCCGCCGGTAATGGCCGTCCGGGAACTGATGAGCCTGCCGGGGTGGGACCCGAGTGCGATCCCGGTCCTCGAACGGGTCACCGAGGTGCCCGTTTTCACCCGCGACGGGGTGCTGGTGGATCAACCGGGTCTGCACCGGGCCAGCGGCCTCTATTATTCTCCCCCGAAGGGCTTCGTGGTCCCGCCGGTTTCGGAGCCCCCCTCCCCGTCGGACGTGGCCGAGGCCAAACGACTTCTCCTCGACGAGTTCCTGGGCGATTTCCCATTCAAGGACGACCGCGGGGCGAGCCGCGCCCACACCCTATCCGGAATCCTCGTTCCGTTCGTCCGGGAGATGATCGACGGGCCGGTCCCATTGCACGAGATCGACGCGTCGAAGCCGGGCAGCGGAAAGGGACTGCTCACCGACGCGATCGTGTACCCATCCACCGGGCGACCGGCCGAGACGACCCCGTACCCCGGGAACGAGGAGGAGATGCGCAAGGCGATCACGGCCGCGCTGATGGAGGGGCCGCCGTACATCTCCTTCGACAACGTCAAGGACGAGATCGACTCGGCGGCCCTGGCTAACTTCCTGACCTCGCCGCTGTGGTCGGACCGCATCCTCGGCGTGTCGAAGAAAGCGCACCTGCCGGTGAAGGTACTCACGCTGGCCAACGGGAACAACCTCCGGTTGTCCACCGAGATGACCCGACGCGTCGTGCTCATCCGGCTCGAGCCGACCACCGAGCGGCCGTGGGAGCGTCCCGCTTCGGGCTTCCGGCACAACCCGCTGCTGGAGTGGGCCGCTCGGGAGCGGGGACGGCTCGTGTGGGCCATCCTCGTGCTGGTGAAGTACTGGCTGGCAGGCGGGAGGAAGTCCGGGACGCAGACGCTCGGCCGCTTCGAGGGGTGGGCGCGAGTGATCGGCGGGATCCTGGATGCGGCGGGGGTTCCGGGGCTGATGGCCAACAGCACCGAGATGTACGCCTGGGCTGACGAGGGAACAGACGAGTGGCGGATGTTCGTGCTCACGTGGTGGGCTGAGGCCGGCACCAACGCGGTGGGCGCCAAGAACCTGTTCCCGCTGGTCCGTGACGGTAATCTCCTTCCGTCGGTGCTGGGGTACGAGGAGGAGGAAGAGAAGCTGAAGAAGAAATTCGGGAAGGCCCTGTCGAAGCAAACCGGGGCCGTCTACTCCGGGCTGCGAATCAAGAAGGAGGCGGGCAAGAACAAGCGGGACGGAACCCTGATTTACTCACTGGAGCCGATCGATCCCGCGCAGCACCCGGCCGGTCCTGCCGTGGCCAGTTCACCGCCTCACGGGCGCGACGGCATCCCAATGAACGGGTGGACTCAGGCGGACACGGATCGGCTCCTCGGGGCCGAACCCGAACCGACTCTTCCCCCCGCTCCGCCCGCGGACACGGCCGGATGGTACGATCTCGACGCCGCTGATGGCGACAAAAGTAACGACGAGCCCGAAATGGACGCCTGACGGCTCCTCGCGACGCGGCAGGTCGCAGGTTCCGAGCTCTTGAACCTGCGGCTCTTCTGCCCGCTTACCTGCGGGCGCAAGTCTAGTCCCGCCGGGCAGTTCGGCAGCGTCGCAGATTCCGCAGATTGAAATCGCCCACTAACCGAGCCGTTACCTCACTCCCGGAAGCACAACCATGGACACACCGGAACCACTACTTGGCCCATCGGACAACGTAACGCCGGACGACCTCGAGGCGCTCGCGATGATGAGCAACGCCACCGGCTGCAATATGCCCCCAGACACCGGCGACGACGATGTGCAAGCTGGCGAGACTTGGGACTGAACTTCGGGTGATCGGTCGCCGCAGCCCGGATTGCCACCAGGCTCGCTCAAGTGCGGCTCGCTTCCTGCACTTGGGACGAGGCAGCGTTGAAGTCGAGCCTCCCTCGTCCGCGGAAGTGGGAACGGAGCGGCTCGCCAGGACTCCGTACGTGCGGCAGCGGCCACTTTGCGTGGTGGCGAGCAACTTCATGCACCACCTTGGCGCGAGGCGATGTGTGAGTGAGAATCAATTCTCACTTGTTTATTGACGGCTCCCGCACTCGTTCGTCACCCCCCGGGACCGGCACGCTGTCGGTCACCTCGTCGACCGTCAGCACCTCATGCAACCCGATCAGGTCGCGGGTCACGTCCGCGAAGATCTGTTCGGCCGACACCTCCTCCACGGCCGTCGGCTCGGGGCGACCGGCCGTAATGCACCCCCGCACCAGTTGCAGGGCGTTGAACAGGACCGGGCACAGGGACGCCTGGAACACCGTCGCCGGGGGCGGCAGCCGATCGGCCGCTGCAGGTGGAACACCTCAGTGATCTGCTGGAACACGTTCTCGATTTGCCAGCGGGTGAGGTAGGCCGTGTAGAACGCCGCGGCCAGCGGCAGGCGGTACAGCACCTCGGCAGCGAACGGGTTCGCCACGGACTCCGTCCCGGTTGCGGCTGGCACGACAGATCCTCAACGTCCTGATGGGTCAAGACGTTATAGCTCAGGTTAGATGTGCGCAGCAGTGCCGTCGCCGCTCCTCGCGGTTGCAACTGCGGATCCCCCATGTACTGGTCTCGCCTGGAATTGGCACTGGGACGCAACAGCATCGTCGGCACGACCCTTCGGAAGGCCGAGTTGCCCGAACATGTGCTGGCCGACGAACATCACCAGCCACGGGATGGGTCAAGAACTACATCGCGACCACCGTCGGAAGCGGTTGCGGCCTGGGGGCGGCATTGGCCCAAACCGCCGGCGTGGAGGACTTGAAAGCGGCCGACGGGGTCTTCATACAGGAAGCCCAAAACGTCCGGAGTGACTACCAGCCTAAGACCGTCAACACGGACGGTTGGGCCGCGACCCGTCAGGCGTGGGCCAGTTTATTTGCGGTGGTGGTCATCCTGCGGTGCTTCTTGCACGGTTGGCTGGCGATCCGCAGCCGGGCAAGTTGAGCGAGGGGTTCGAGACGCTCTCGGAGAAGGTGTAAAATGCGTACCACGCGACGGATCGGAGGAGTTTCTCGCCGCGGCTGAGGCGGCTGTGGGAGTGGGCGAAGCAACAGACCGGAGCCGGGTGGGTGGCCGAGCAGGTGAAGAAGTTGTGCGGCCGAGCCCGCGAGTACGAACGGGCCTATCGTCATCCGGGCGGTCACCGGACGAGCAACATGCTGGACCGGGTGATGCGGTCGATGAACTGGTACTACGACGACGGCCAGCATCTGCGCGGCCAGCCGCCGTCCGGCGAACGTCACTGCCGGGCGTGGGCGTTGCTGTACAACTTCCGGCCGTGGAACCCGGCGACGACGTGGGCCAACAACGGGTGGCTTTGTCCGGCCGAGCGGGCGAACCGACACCGCTACCACGACAACTGGCTCCACAACCTCGTATCTCCGCGTCGCTCGCCGGATTTCGCCGCTGAAATGACCATCCCCAAACTCCGGGACGGTCAGTTTTTTTCTTGACCGGTCGGTTCCCCTATGAGACGCTCATCCTATCAGACTACACAACCAAGAATGGTCAGCATGAACTCGCGCCTCATTCTGTGGTGGTTTCTTTTGTTCGGTACGGGGGCCGGCGTCGCTCTCACTGCAACGCGGTCGACTCCTGATGACACGTTACCCAAGGTCGCCTCAGGTGCGCCTGACGATCGCGTGAAACGGTTGCAGGAGTCATGCGATCGCTTGGCGGAAGATAACAAGCAATTGGCTGGACACATTCTCGCACTCCGCAAAGATCATACAGGCTTCCGCGACGAGCAGAAGAAGCAAGTGGATAAAATGATCGAGGAGATCGACGCTAATAAAATGGCCTCCAATCGGGCGATAACGGCGACGCAGGAGTTAAAAATGCAGTTTGAAAGCAGTCCACGCTTGGAGTGGAAAAGCGAGGTCAGGCAAGCTCGTCTAAAGACTGAGTTTGAGGTGGATTTCAAGAGCGTGAAGGTAATCCAAGCTATGGCTTGGATAGGTGGAGTAAATGGCAACTCTATTGGCCGCATGCACGTTGCGATTAGCACGAAAGATATAAAAATCCAAGACTCTAAAGTCATCGTGAAGTACTACAACGAGGGAGCGGATACTGTACCCGGATTTGCGGGGCCGTTTGGTGATGTGGTAATTAATGTCATCGCTCTCGTAAAGTAATTGTGCTGATGATTGTAAGAGGAAAAGCGGGGTGGAATAGTCTCGAAAGGGAGCGAAGGAGCATATGAAATCTTCCGCGTCATCCAACGCTGTTAACAGTTCGTAAGCTTCTCGGCGTACTTCATGGGCATATTCGCGTCCTCTCGCTTCAGCGGCTTTAACCCGAGTTCGCCCGCGAGCTCCCCCGAGAAAGTGACGCAATCGGCCTCTAGCAGCTACATCTTGCGGACCGCATCCATCTCGTCGAACTTGTCCTTGTCCACCTTGAGAACGACCCGGCAGGCCGACGTAGCGATCCCTCTGCCCGCGAGGAGCTGGTCGGTCACCTTCCCCGGCACCGGGCCTAAGTAGGTCGGCTGAAGTTCCCGGACGGCCGGTTGGTTCGTAAGTTGTGGCACTGGAGGGCCATCCGATGCCGCTGGTGCAACTGACCGCTCGGGACCGGGAGACGCTGGAGCAGGCGGCCCGGCACAGTACGGACGCCCGCGCGACCCGCCGGGCGCTGGCCCTGCTGGACCTGGCCGACGGGCAGGCGCCCGGCCAAGTCGCGGCCCGGTACCGGGTGGGCCGGTCCACCGTGTACGAGTGGGTCGCCCGGTGGAGCGACAAGCAACGGCCCAAGGCGGAGCGGCTGCGCGACGCCCAGCGGCCGGGCCGCCCGCCGGAGCAGCGGGGCGCGGTCGCCGAGGTGCTGGGCGAGCTGCTGCCCACGGCCCCGACGGACCACGGGTACCGGCACCCCGCCTGGACGACGCCCTTGCTGGTCGCGCACCTGGCCCGTGAGCACCAACTGGCGGTGTCGGACACCACGGTGCGGCGGGCGCTGCGCGGGCTGGGGTATCGGTGGAAGCGGCCCCGGTTCGTGCTCTCCCGACGCGACCCGAACTGGCGGCAGGCCAAAGGGGGCTCCAGAGGGGCTTGAGGGGTCGCGGGCGCACGGTCGTGGTGTTCTCCGATGCCACCATCCTGACCGAGACCCCGCCGCTGCGGGCGAGTTGGTCGCTGGTCGGGCAACAGGCCGAGGTGCCGATCACCGGCAACCGGGTCAGGCGGGTGGTGTTCGGGGCGCTCAACCCGGCGACCGGGGCGGTGTGGCTCGACGAGTCGGCCAAGTGGAACCAGGACGCGTTCCAGAACCACCTGCGGAGCATCCGGAGTCGGTGGCGCGGGTGGCGGCTGGTGCTGTTCCTCGACCGGGGCAGCCGCACACGGCCAGGAAGTCGCGGGCGCTGGCGTGGGAACTGGGGATCGAGCTGCGGTTCCTGCCGACGGCGTGCCCGGAACTGAACCCGGTGGAAGGGCTGTGGCGGCACGTGAAGGGCCGGGTCATGGCCAACGAGCCGACCCCGGACCTGAGCGACAGCTTGGGCCGGGTGTACGACGAGTTGTTCCAGATGACGGCCAACGAACGCCTCCAACTCGCCGGCGTACTATCCGGAAACTTCTGGTTACCTACTTAACACCGGCTTCTTCCCCTCCTAGGGGTAGAAGCCGAACTTCTCCACGGTGTAAGGCTACTTCTCCTCGTCCATGACCATCGCGTGGCCGGGCGGGCCGGGAGCGGGTGACGACGGAAAGGCCCGACTTACTCCCCTTCGCCCGCAGATCCTTGATGACGGTGCCCTCGCCGGCCACAACCGCCGGGGCGTCAGCAGGAGTAAGGTGGTGATGGTCGCTTGACTAATGTTCACATGGGTCTCCTTGCTTCGACTGGCCTATCGCGTGACTTCCAGGTAGTACATCCTGAGTGTGAAGCGTAGTTTAGCGTTCTTGATGTCGTTAATCGCCTCGTTCCTCTTGACCTCGCCCGCCGCGTTCGACTTGATGATGAGTACCGTCCACTCGCCGAGTGCCCCTGTGAGATCCACGCCTCTCAACAACCCGAGGTCGGTCTCAATCTTGTCCTTCTCCTTGTCGGCGGCTTCGCTGGACGTGACCTCCTTCTCGTCGAAGGACATCTGCCCCCCCTTGGCGTCGCGTGACGGGCCGATGACTAGAGGCCGTCCCAGACGTGCCTGTGCCACGGCGGGGGGGATCACAACGAAGTGGAAGTTGTCACGGTCCAGGATCAGGCGAATCTTGTTTCTGTCGACGAAGTACGCCGCCGACTCATCGAGCAGTGCCTTCGGTTCCGGAAACTCCCCCCGTGTGGCCGCCGGGAGGAAGGTATGTCCACTTCCGTCGATTTCGACACGGTAGCGGAACGCTCCCAGCACCTTTTCGCGGTACTTGGCCGGTATGTCTTTGGCGATCTCCTCGATCTCCGCCCCTCGATCCCCGTCACGCCAGACGATGTTCGACGGAGTGATATTGGGGTTGGTGTAGCGGACCCGGGTGCGGATTCCGGCTTTGCTGGCGAAAAGCTTGTCCAATTCGACACCCATAGCCTTGAGCCGTCCGCAGACGACGCTGGCTTCATCACCGCTAGCGATGTGGGTAAGAAGGCTGGCGTAGTAATCGAGTGGCGTCTTGCCTTCGCCGCCGGACAGGCCGAGCATTTCGCACCACTGGATCAGCCCGAGGACATCAGCCGCCGCCGCCTCGACGACCGGGCGGTTTACCACGTCGAGCCGACCCAGGTGCCCGCTCAGCACTCCTCGCAGGCTGGCGAGCGGCAGGGGCAGCATCTCGGGGGATTTCACGCTACTCGACGGGTTAACCCCGTTCGCCAGACAGCGGTCGAAGCGCTGGCGGACCAGGTCCTCCAGCCTTGCGACCTTGATTTCGGCGGCACGGATCAGTGCGGTGGCCTGGTCGCCCCGGAGGACTTCGAGTTCGGCCGCCAGATTCGCCTGTTTCACGACGAGGGCCGCCCTGTCCTTGTGGAGCTTGGCCTGCTCTACAAGGGTGCCCGCCTTGTCGGCGAGCAGGCGGGCCGCCGCGGCCTCGTAATCGACGATCGTCCGCTCGTCCTCCTTGTCCTTGAGTTCGAGCTTCGCCGCCTCCAACTTCTCCTTCAGGTTTTCGACTTCCGTCTTCACCTCTTTGATGGCTTCCGCGGGGTGTTCCCGTGCCAGCACCTTCAGGGCTTCGTCGTCGCTCGCCTTGATCAGCTCCTGGCCCTTCTTCTCCAGCCGGTCGCGGATCTCACCGATCTTGGTGACGAGGACCCCGATCTCCCCCCGTGCCACGTTGCGGGCGTGGGCCTCGAGCCGGGCCTCGAGCTGCCGTGCCTCCTTGTCAAACGGACGCTCGATGGCGACGACGACGTTCCCGTCCTTGATGAACAGCATCCCTCCCGCCAGGGCGTGGGCGAGAACCCTTCGGCCCTCGTCGTCGAGGCCCTCGACCCGGCCTTTCAGCTCTATCAATGCCGCCTCGCCTTTGGCCTTGGCCGCCTCCGAGATGGCCGCGGTGAACTCGGGCGGCAGTTCCTTGATGGCACCGCGCATCGCCTCGCCCAGCTTGGCCTTCAGCTCGGCCGGAGGCAGGCCGGCGAGCTTGCCCAACCCCTCCGCCCCGCGTCCCTCCAGGTCGTTCAGGACGTACCTGCCCCCCTCGATGAGGTGATTCAGAGACTCTTCGAGCTTCTTGTCTGTGAACCGGACCTTTCTGTTGCCGAGATCCACTTTCAACCTGCCCTTGTCATCGAATGTCACCGGGAAGCCGTTGGCGAGTGCCACCGCCGCCCCGGTGTTGAGCTTCGCGGCCTCCGCCAGCTTCTTCCCGAGCTGCTCGGCCTGGCCCTTCAGATCCTCCAACTTCGCCTTCTTCTCGTTGATGAACTTCTTCACGTCCGTCAGGGCCGCCTTGGCCTTCGGGCCGCCGAAGTTGGCGATACCCGTGTCGACGATGCCGGCCGCGTCCTCGCCCACGGACGCGACGGTCGCGGCCGCCGCCCCGAAGTCTTGCCAGTCGGTCTCGTCGATCCGCTTGTAGATGTCCACGGCCTTGTTCACCATCATCGCCACCGTGAGGCTGGCCCCGCCGGTGAAGGGGGCCAGGACTGCCCCGACGACGCTCACGATCGCTTTCAGGATTCCAAATCCTCTTTCACGCTCTTTCCGCTTCTTGCCGTCGTTCGCGGCCTTGTCGAACTGTCCGGCGAGGTGTTCGATGCTCTCGGTCGCCTCCTTGGCAATCTTTTCCGCCTGCTCGCTCGCGGCGATCAGTGCCTCGACCTTCCGGGCCGCCAGGTCGCGGACGCGGGTCGCCAGCACCAGCCTCAAGCCCGCCGCCTCGCCGCTCTTGTCCCGTGCCTGCTTCTCCAGCACGGCCATCCGCTCGCCCAGTTCCTGGATCTGGACATCCAGGTGGGCGATCTCCTTGAAGACCTCGCTCAGCTCCACCGCCTTCTCGGTGATCCTCCGCCCGAGTCGGGCGGCTTCCAACTCGGCCCGTGCCTGCTGAAGTTCGTCCCTGCTCTGGCCGTAGGCCGCGACGAGGGCACTCTCCGCCTCTCTCACCTTGACCTCTTCCCTCAACTCCCTGGCCCTGTCGTCCAGATCCTTCTTGTACTGCGGGAACGTCTTGCGGGGCAGTTCGCCCAGGTCCCCCAGGCCCGGCCCGCCCAGGCCGGCGAGCAACTGGAACCCGAAGGGCTTGCCCTCCTTCACCGCGTCGCGGACGGCCGTCTGGACCTGGACGGTCCGCTGCATCTCGATCGCCAGGACCAGGAGGTCGTCACGGAACCGGAGCCGTTCGGCCGCGGTGGCGGACGCCGCGAACGCCGAACGCCGGGCCGAGCCTTCGGGGTCGGCGTCCTTCGGCGGTGGCAAGGGATTCCCCTTCCCGTAGCGATCGACCTCTGCCAGCCGGGCCGGCTCGCCGGGCGGCGGGAAGGTCGTCTCGACGGCTTCGCCTTTCGTGCGGGCGAAGTGCGGGGCGAGCCGCGAGCGGTACGCCTGATCCAGGTCTTTCAGAGCGTCGTCAAAGCCCTTGTCGAAGTAGGTCTTCGCGGCGTCCGTGGTCCGAAGGGCCTCGAAGCGTTTCTTCTGCCGGGCCGCGACGAAGGCACTGAACCGCAGATGGGCCAAGCAGGCGAGTGAAAGGTCCGCCACCACGGCGGAAGCCTGACCCCGGTGCGGCTGCTGGTTCCACCGGACCGCCGGTACCGGCCGCTTCCCCTCCTTCGCGTACGCGTTCGCATCGACCAGGAATTCCAGCCCGAGTCCCGTCCCGAACCCCTCCCACGTCTTCGCCATGTCTTCAGAGGCCACCGCCCGCTGGCCCTTGCAGCTGAGCAGGAGGGCGTAGCGGAGCCAGGCCGCGGCGTGCGGCAGGCGTTCGCCGCCGTCGCCGACCGGGGCCGACGCCTCTACGAGGTGTTTAAGGCCGGGAGACTTTTCGCCCGCCGCCTTCAGCAGCCGGTCGCGTGCCGCCCCGGGCTTGTCGTTGGCCGGAGTCTCCCGCCGGAACGAAGCCAGCAGGTCGGCCATGCCCGCCAGTGCCTCAGGCCGGGTTGCAGCCTCGCGGAATCGGAGGAACGATTCCAGGCGGCCCAACGGCGAGAGCAGCCGCCCGTCGAGCGACGGCTTGGCCGCGGTGGCGGGGGCGATCGCTTTCATGGCCTTGTGTTCACGCAGCGACACCAGCCAGTCGGCGAGCCGCGTCAGTCTCGTGCTTACTTCCTCTCCGCCCGGCGAAAGCCGCCCCTCGCGGTCCACCACGAGGTTCACCAAACCCCAGAGACTCAACAGATCCCGCCTGGGTTCTGGGCCGTCTTCGTGCCTGCCGACGAAGTCGCCCATGGAGGGGACGTACCGATCGTGCTTCACGAACGCCGGCCTCTCGCCCTCCGCCCAGCCGTGGTCGTACGCGAACTCGATGCCGAAGATGGACTTGTCCTTGAGGCGGAACTGAAGCGGATCGACCCATGCCTTCTCGTCCTTCGCGGTCTCCGATTTGTACGACTCGTCAAACTCCCCAGACGCGGCAACCTGTGCGGCTAGGGCGAGCAGGTACGACAGCACGGAAGGCTTGTCCAAGGAAACGAGGGGGGTGAGGTCCGCTAGGGAGGCGAGGTCTGCTTTTTTCTTGGGATCGACTTCGGCGGCGGCCTCTGCCGCCAAGCGGTCAGTTTCCGCTGCCAGGATGCTCAACGACGCCCAGGCGTGGACGAGTGCCTCGGCCCGGTTGCGCTCCGCTGCCGTGCGGATTTCGTTGTCGATCTCGCCCTTGCCCAACTTCTTTAGGGCGGCGTCCTTCTTAACCAACTCGTCAAGGTGGTCCCCCAACTCCTTCGACGCCTTGGCGACGGATACGCCGAGGCCCCGTGATTTGGACAGTTCTCGGTACTGGTTCCGCAGGGCGATGTTCACGCCGTGGATATCGACACCGACTGCGTCGTCGCCCGTCAGCGGCGGCAGGCCGAGGCCGGGCTTCTCGCCGTTTCCCTTGGGGCGTTCGTCGCCCTGCCCGTGAGGGTCAAATGCCAGAAGGAGGACTGCGAACACGAAGAAGATTGAGCGGGGCATGCGGGACCTCTGGTATGCGGCACTGCGGTCGGCCCGCACCGCACGGGCGGTCATGGGCGTTGCGGTCGTCGCGGTCGGTTCCGTGGGGGATGAAACTCGATCTCGACGCCGAAGATCCCGATCTTGCGGACATACTTCCGGAGCCATCCGAACATCGATTAGCTTCCGTCGTCGGGCTTCGCTCGGTCTGCGGCGACGAGAACCCCTCTCATCGCTCACGCACGATCTCGCGAGGTTCCGCGAGCTTGCACGAGCCGTTATCAAGCTCTCCGATTTTCCTCGACACGGTGTCGGGCCGTAACTACGTTTTGCCGAGGATCCCATCTACGCAAAAGCGGCCCCTCGCGTGCGGCCCGTGGAAGGTGCTGGAGGAGGATCCGCCCGGGACCGTCCGCCAGTTCACCCTGGCCCAGAGTGCCACGTTCGTAAACGCGGACGGGTGACGATCCGGGTGCGGGCCGAGTCGAAAGAGCACACCTTCGGTTTCGAGGAGGTTCGGGACGAGGCACCGGAGGGCTGATTGGTCTTCGGCATTCCCGAACTTGTTCGTGGTCGCCAGGGTGGATGTGTCGCAGTCGGCTGCGATCTCGGTGTCTGTTGAGAGCATCGCGTGAAGCAGTCACGTCCCTCGGCCTGCCCAAGTGGCTGGCCCGGGGCCTGGAGATGCTGGAGCGCGCGACGATCGAGAATCACTTATCCTCAACGTACAGCAGTCCGGTGAAGTCATCCTTCTTATAAGTGAGCTTCGACGTGTCTAACTTGCCTTGAATAGACTTCCACGCATCGGCTTTGTCGTAAGGAGTATCTGCCGATTTCACTGTCACACAGCCTTCGCTCACCCCACCCGGATGAAGTCCCATTGCGAAACGTCCCGTCTTGGTCTTTGCTGTGTAACCGTAGTAGCCTGAGTTGTCCTCGATGCGCGGGTAAAGTTTGTACCAGTCGATGTTGTGCTTGTCGTGCTTGAATCGCTTCCCGATGAGGTATTCACCCGCCGGCGTGGGCCCACCCTCTTTTGTGTCGTTTGTCTCCTTAGTCGAAACAACCTCCACCGACATGACCTTGCCATCAGCGACCCAACAGAGCTTCTTTGAAGCGCGAAGGAACACGAAGACCGCTGCCGTAGGGTTATTCTTCGGACCGCCTGCCGGGCTCTTCGCCGAATGTTTCTCGACCACAGCGTTGAACTCTTGCAGAGTTTGTGCGTGGCTCACCGACGAATGCAGGAATAACCCGCATGACACGAACAGGCCGATAGACAAAGGCCGAAGAGTAAAGGTAGTCATCGTCTAGCCCTCCAGTGCCCATCCAACTCGCAAATGGCTTTGCCGCCTCTCTGCTCGCGGTGGTCGGGCAACGCGTGCAGAAACTAGCTCTGATGCTAATCCCTGCCTCGCACCCGGTCAACGGGTTCCCCGAGTCGCCGTGGCGAGAATCGCACGAGTGGTACGACGGGTTGCTCCGAGAGGTCCGGCGCCAGCGATTGAGACCTCGGCGGGATCGGTGGTACCCGCGGGTGATCAAGCGGAAGATGTCCAACTGGGCGAAAAAGCGGGCGGAACATCTCCACCCGCCGCAGCCAACCAAACCCTTCCACCAAGCCGTACGTGTGCTTATCTGAAGGGCATTGGGCCTACGCCGCCATCTGGCGCGCGCCGTTGGGTGATGCGGGCTTCTCAGTCTGGCTCGTGGGCGAAACCGGGTCGAGGAAGAGCGAGACGGCGTCACTCGCCCAGCGGCACTACGGCAAGGGGATGGACCGCACCCACCTGCCGGGGTCGTGGGAGAACACGGCCAACTACAACGAGGCCGTCGGGTTCTACGCGAAGGACTGCCTATTCGTCGTCGACGACTGGCTGCTCCGCGGGACGCTCAGCGACATGGAGCGCGCCAACCGGGACGCGGACCGCCTCATGCGGGGGCAAGGGAATGGCGCCGGCCGGGGCCGCTGCTCGTACGACGGCAAGCCACGACCGGCCCGCCCCTCCCGCTGTCTCATGATGGCCACGGCCGAAGCCGTGCCCGACGGGCTCTCGCTGGGGGCGCGGATGTTCATCCTGCCCCTGGGCAAAGAGGACATCGACTGTGCGAAGCTGACCGAGTGCCAGCGGCACGCCGAAAATGGCACCTTCGCGGCGGCGATGGCCGGTTACCTGAGTTGGCTCGCCGGCGCACGGGGCTCGGTCCGGGCGGACATCCGGGAGCAGGTTGAGGCACATCGGAATACCTACTTGAAGGAGCACCCCAGGCTGCACCCGAGGACGGCGACCATCGCGGCCGAGTTGTTGGGGGGCTTTACCGCGTTCCTCTGGTTCGCCGAACAGGTCGGCGCGATCGACGGGCCGCGGCAGAAGGAGCTGTTCGACACGATGGTAAGCGCCATGGATGCCGCGGTCGTCCGCCAGAAGCGCCAGCACCGCGACCAGGATCCGGTCGAACAGTACCTTCAGCTCCTGGGCGAGCTCTTCGCCAGCGGCAGGGCTCATCTCCAGAATCTGAGCGGCGGGTGCCCCGACGAGAACCCCCAGCGGTGGGGGTGGGCCGAGAAGACGTATCGGGTTCCGAAGCCGCCCACCGCCACGGGCACGACTGCCGCATCCGCGGCCGGAAGCGGCGACGAGGAGCAGGCGGAGGGGCAGTGGGAGGAGCGTACGGTGTGGCAGGTCCAGGGTCAGCACATCGGCTACATCTCCGTGACGTACCTCTACCTCCTTCCGGCCGTCTCGCTCGGGGCGGTGCAGGAACTGGCCCGCCGCACGAATACGAATCTCCCCCTGACGCCGAAGACCCTGGGCCGCGAGCTGCATCGTAAGGGGGTGATTGAACTGCGCGAAGAGAAGCGCGGCGTGTACACGCAGCGGGTGAACGTCGCCTCGAAGCGGATCGAAGTCTACTGCTTGGCCCCGCACCGCGTGCTCGCCCCCGAGTTCAGCCACCCGTGGGACCCCGAGGATGGGCCGCCGCCGACACTCGATGACCTGCTCGATGCATGATTGCGGGCGACATGGACCCACGTTCGGCTGGGTCAAGCCTGAAGCACTACGGCCGCAGCTGGGGGCAAAAGTCGGGCGACCCGGTGGGAACGCGCTCCCGGCCCGCCCGAAGGCCGTTACGAGGTCGACAGAACAAGAGACTTCGAGGCGTCTACTACCACTACAGGCAGGGGAGCCGAAGGGCCGTCAGCGGATTGGCCAAAATGAGCTGCGGTTTCGAATTATCAATTAGACAAGGTCACGAGCTCCGCACCCACATTCCCGAATCGACCCTCCCACGGCCTTCAGCGGAGCGTCAGTCATCGGCTTCCCGCCCAAGAAGTGCGAATACGAGAAGGCTCCTGGTCACACACGTCTTCGAACTGCTCAACCGCACTCTCGTCCACCGTCCGGTCCGGGAAAGGCTCCGCGAACCCGTCGGCCGTCCGCACCGGCGACCGTAACGCGGAACGCCCGTCAAGATTCGACGGGGTACGGGGCACCGGGGCCGCCAAGGCTGGGCATTAACCCGTCATGGTAAGGTGCAACCTCGCACTCCGACCGAGCTGCCCCATCCCAACTCGTGGAGCATTCCATGCTGTCTGTAGAACTGTACGCCGGCGCGGCGAACCTCCCGGCCGGGCAGGTCACCGTGACCCAAGTGGCCGAGATCCTCGGCGTCAAGCGGTCCAAGGTCGAGTCGCTGATCCGCCGGGGCGCCTTCCCGACCGTGCTGCCCGATGTCTTCCCGTTCGACTGCCGCCGCCTCCTGTTGGACGAGGTGGTGCAGGTGAAGCACTTCGGCCGGGCACACCGCTCGGCCGAGTGATCGTTCCGGGACGGGGGCCGTCCGCAGCGCTGGGCCGACCCCAACTTCGAGTCATCGCCGCCCACTCTACCGCGGCCCACTACGAGTTTTCTGGACCACATGGGGTGCCCACGCACTCTGCCGGCGCCCGTTCGTCGGTAGGAGGCCCACGGGCGACCCGTCTGCCGTCTCAACAGGGACATCATTCCCCGTCTGACTCCCGGCGCCGCCCGCGGCTCCTCGTTCGCCCGCTCCAGCATCCGCACTCCAGGCCGCTCGAAGCCCCTACGGGCTGCGGGGCACCCGGCCTCGCAGCCTCATCACCAGCGACACCTTGAGAAGGAAAACCAATGCCTACCCACACGAGCTCCGTGACCGAGCACCAAGTCTTCCTCCGGGCCCTCCCCCCGGGCGACCCGCCGGGCTTCCACCTGATGGTGTACGCCGACCGGCTGGACGAACTCGGGATGCCTGACGCGGCCCACGTCCTGCGGCGGCACAACGACTACCTGGCCTACCGGGCGTCCGTCCGGACCCTGCACCGGTCGATCTGCTCCGAGGTCGAGCGCGCCTTCGGCTGTCAGTACGCCCCGGAGCGGCCCGTGTCCGACGACCCGGGTCCCCTCACGCACCCCAGGTATCCGTACCACCTGTACACCCGGAAGAGTTCCTTCCTGTCCTTCCGGGCCTGGCCCCACGTGGCAGGCGCTCGACTCCCATACTACCGGCTGCTCGACTGCCTGGCCGTGTTCGAGCGGCGGGTCGACCGGCTGCAACCGCCCGCCCCCTATCGCCTGATCACCGTCGGCCGCCCGATCCTCTACGCGGTGGCCGTCCTGCCCCTGCTCCACGCCCACCTCGCCGCCCTGCCCGCGGTTGCCTCTGGATGAGCGTGCCGGGCGCGGCGGTCGCATCCTCCCGGACTCCCGGTGCTGTGCCGGGTAGCCGGAATGAGCACAGGCCCGGCTGCCCGTCGCGTCGTCCAGGCGTCGTTCACCGGCTCATCGCAACGCAACGATCTCCCGCCCCGGCACCCACACCGCCGGGCGGCGCCCGGTGACCATACCTCGGCAACCCAGCGCCAGCTTTTTCACTCACATTGATTGAGTGACGGCCGGGGAAGAGTAGTAAATCGGAAGACCGGAGCCGAACGGCCCGGTCCGTCGGACATCGCCCCAGGTTGGGCACCGCCGTCCGGGGTTGGTGACGGGCCGCGGCCCAAAACCCCGGGTCCCTGCCGCGGGTGCAGGGGATCAGCAAATGCGCAATCCCGAGCGGCCCGACGCTTCGTATCGGGAGGGAGAGGGACGGTCAGTACCCCTGCTTCGGGGCCCAGGACGGGCCCACCTTCAAAGGCGTGCCCTTGGGTTGTGGCAGAGGGGAATCCGGGCGTTCGGTCGGTCTGGGTGGGGTCCGACTGTCGAGGAAGAGAGCCCGGCGCGCGTAGGGGTGAGAGGAGCCGGACGCGGTCCCGAACGCGGCTCACTGCAGATGACGTGTCGCAGGTCGCCATCCACCCGGATGGGGATTCTGCAGACTGATTTTCAGGATGCAGAACGAGACGAAGCGACACACAGAGAGCGAAGTCTCAGTTTTAAGAAACCCGGGGTACAGCCTGGGCCCGATACCCTTAGCCACAAACCAAACCACCCCATAACCATGAAGATCCCCAACGGTGTACGTCAGATTGAGATCAACACCCGCGACGGCAACAAGGTAACCTACCTGCCGGTGATGGACCTGGCCCGGGCCTGGTTGCTCGACTACCCGGCCCTCCGCTCCCACCTGCACCGCCACGACCTTACCACGAGGGTGGAGGCAACGGGCCTCGTGTTCCGCGGCGCAATGACCACCCTCATCTGCATCCGCCGGGAGGACCTGGCCGGGGCCCACGTCCTGGCACAAACCACCCCACCTCCATCCCCGCGCCGCTCTCCCGACTCAAAGTGAAGGGGGTACGTGCCTCTGCCCCGAATTCCAAGCAGCCCGAAAGAGACCCGTCATGCGCCGCCGAGCTGACCTGACCGGACGGCACTTCAACCACCTGGAAGTCCTGGAGTGCGTCGGCGTGGCCGATTACGGCCAGGTGATGTGGCGGTGCCGGTGCCACGCGTGCGGCCGGGCCGACGTCATCCGGTCCTCGGCCAATGCCCCGAAGGCCTACTCCTGCGGCTGCACCTCCCGGATCCGCGGCCCCCGTGGGGCCGGCCCGGTCACCACCCGCCCGGTCCACCCCCCACCCCCGCCGTCACAGACAACTCCGGCGCATACATCATCTCGTTAGTTTTTCGCCACAAGCGATCTACATACTGATTGATTGGTGTACGTAAGTGTGGGAAAGAGATAGTCAACTGAGATCATCTCTTTCCCACACTTACCACACCCACGATGGGAGCCACTCGGATGTCCCACACTGTCCTATCCGACGACGAACAGGACGCCCCACTGACCCCACCCGATGCGATCGCCTTGGGAGCTGAACGACCTGCTTATGCGGATGTACCGTCTCAGGAACACGATCGAGGTCATCCTCTACCCGCTGTCCCCCGAGGAAGTGGCGATAAACCTGCCCGAGAAGATCAAGGAGTTCCGTCTGTGCTTCGAAGACCCACCTCGCCGGTACACCGGCGGCCACAGTACGATCGATCATCCGCCGGGCCAGCACGATCTTGGTGGCGAACGCGACCCCCTCCGGGACCCCCGCCTCCTCCCGCCGGTCGGCGTCGTTGGCCCACTCCTTGGGAAGGTACAGCGCGCGGTCGAGCAGCGCCCGGCCCCTCAGGGTTGCGTACCCGAGGAACACCCCGACCTGGCAGTTCTCGACCCGCCCCAGGGTGCCCGAGTACTGGCGCTTGACCCCGACCGACTGGACCCCCTTCTTGGGGAACCCGGTCTCGTCCACGGTGACCACGGCCTCGGGGTCGCCCCACTCCTCGGTCACCTGCCGGCGCAACTCCGCCAGGACCGTGTCGGCGCCCCAGGGCGCGGTGGTGATGAACGTCTGGAGGGACCGGACCACGCACCCGTCGATGGCCTCGGCAATGTTCTCGACGCTCCGCCGGTCGCCCCCGAGCAGGAGGCCCTGAACGAACCGCCGGCCGTGGCCCTGGGCCTCGGGGCGCCCGAACAGGGGCGCGTACCGGTCCAGGAACGACTCCAGCTCCGGCTTCAGGCGGCGCAACTCCGCGGCGTCCATAGCAAGCTCCAATCGGGCACGATTCCGATCGAAGTTGTAGCCGAGACGCTAGCAGCGTAAAGGGTTGTGATAACCGGCGCTGTAGTACTAGGACTGGAAGCGATTGCGGAATACGCAGCGAGTCATCCCCGCTCAGGATGACGGCTTCTGGCCAAGCTCCAAGAGGAAGCGGACGGCCGCGTTGTTGACCTTCATGCACCGCGTCTTCAGGTCGGGCAGCAGATTCTTCAGTGCCAGAGTGCTGGTCTCGGTATCCGCATCCGCGCGCAGCTCCGTGTTCATGACCTCAACGAGGTGGTTACACATCGAGACGTGTTCCCAGTACTCGTTGACGAGATCGACAGTCAATCGCGCATGCGGGATCGGGGCGGCGAGAAAAGCGTCTGCGGCACTGGAACGGAAACGGGAGAGCATCGCGATCTTGTACGACTCTTCCTCATCTTCCAACGCCTTGAGCAAATGAATCGCGGCCACGAGGTTTCGCTTGGCCTCGAGCTGCAAGCCAGTCACCCGCTCCTTGTAGAGCGAGGTGCGAGTGAAGGCCGCCGACTTGTCCAGCAGCACAAGCGCTTTTCCATCAAGCAGCCGCGCGTCCCGGATGCCCTTCCGCATCAGGGTGTTGAAGAAGTTGGTTCTGGCCTGCTCTGAGATGTCCCCCGCGTTCGCGACGTAGAAGCAGGATATGTACTCTTCCTTGCCCGTTTGCGGGTGCGTGAACGGGTTGTTCGTGGCCTGCTGGGCGTCCTTGATCAGATCGTGTGAATCGTAACCGACCGGTGAAACCCGTGTTGGCGGTCGTGGTACGCTCGGTGCATTCACCTCGGAGGATGCACCGATGCCGAACCGCCGTCCCGATCCCGCCCGCGAGCGGCAGTGGCGGAAGCGACTGGCTCGCTGGAAGGGCAGCGGCCTGAAGATCAGCGCGTTCTGCGCGCGGGAGGGCGTGACCCCGACCGCGCTCGCCCACTGGCGCAAGGAGATCGCCGCCCGCGACGCCCGAGCTGCGGGCGCGGGCACCCCCGAGTTCGTCCCCGTCCACATGACACCGCCCGGTGCAGTCGGGCCGATCGAAGTCGTGCTCGCCGACGGCCGTGTTGTCCGGGTGCCACCCGGGTTCGATCCGGCCCACCTGCGGGCCGTCGTTGCCGCGCTGGAGGGGTTCCCGTGCTGACCTGGCCGAGCGGGATCAAGGTGTTCGTGTGCACCCGGGCGACCGACATGCGGTGCGGGTTCGACATGCTCGCCGCCCAGGTCACCCGGTTCCTGGAGCAGGATCCGCTGTCGGGCCACCTGTTCGTGTTCCGCAGCCGCAAGGGGGACCGGATCAAGGTCCTGTACTGGGACACGGACGGGTACGCCCTGTGGTGCAAGCGGCTGGAGCGGGGGACGGTGAGGCTGTCGACCGTCGACCCGGAGCGTACGCCCGGCCCGTACCGGGCGGAGATGACGGCCGACGACCTCGGGCTGATCCTCCGCGGCATCGACCCGGCCGAGGTCCGCCGCCAGCCCCGCTACCGGAAGCCTACGCCCGGCTGATCTTCCGCCGTCGCGCTACCTGGGCCGAGGGTCGGGGTTGAATCGGTCATGGAGGACCCGCCGAGCCCACCACTCCCGACCGACGTCGCCACCCTGCAGGGGATGGTGCGGGAGCTGCTCGGCACGGTCGCCGACCTCCGGAAGACGGTCGAGGCCCAGCAACTCCGGATCAACGACCTGACCCGCCGGCTCTACGGCAAGAAGTCCGAGCGGGTTACCGGCGAGAACCCGGCTCCCGGCGAGGTGCCGCCCGCGGCTCCTCCCACAGACCCGCCCCGTCGGCGTGGGCACGGCCGCCGCCCGCTGCCCGGCCACCTGCCCCGGGAGCGGGTCGTGTTCGACCTGACCGAGGCCGAGAAGGCGTGCCCGTGCTGTGGGCGGATGAGGGCCCGGATCGGGGCCGAGACGAGCGAGCAGCTCGACTACCGGCCGGCGTCCCTGTTCGTCGTGGAGCGGGTCCGCCACACCTACGCCTGTGCCACATGCAGCCGCACCGCCGACCCGGCGGACCAGCCGACCCCGACGATCACCACGGCCCCGCTCCCGGCACAGCCGATCGACAAGGGGCTACCGGGTCCGGGCCTGCTCGCCCACGTCGCGGTGTCGAAGTTTGCCGACCACCTGCCCCTCCACCGCCAGGCGGGCATCCTCGCCCGGCACGGCGTGGACCTCTCCCGATCAACCCTCGGGGGCTGGGTCGCCGCCGCGGCCGGCCTGCTCAAGCCCCTCGTCGACCGGATGGCGGGGCTGGTCCGGCGGTCCCGGGTGATCCAGACGGACGACACCCCGGTCCCCGTCCTCGCCCCGGGCTCCCGGCGGACGAAGACCGGGCACCTATGGGTGTACCTCGGGGATTCCGATCACCCGTACGTGGTGTTCGACTTCACCCCGACCTACTCGGGAGACGGCCCGCGGGCGTGGCTGGGCGACTACGCCGGGTACGTCCAGGCCGACGCCCTCCGGCAGTACGACCCGCTGTTCGACCGCCCGCCGCCCCGGCCGGCCGAGGTTGGGTGCTGGGCGCACGCGAGGAGGAAGTTCCACGACGCCCGAGCTACCGACCCCGCCCGGGCGCACGAGGCGATCGCCCGCATCCGCCGGTTGTACGACGTCGAGGCCGAGATCAGACCGCTCGACGACGCGGGCCGCCTGGCGGCCCGCCGATCCCACGCCCGGCCGGTGCTGGATGACCTATTCGCGTGGCTGGAGGAGCAGCGCGGGCGGGTACTGCCGAAGAGCCCGACGGGGGTCGCGATCGGGTACGCCCTGGGGAACCGGGCCGCCCTGGTGAGGTACACCGAGGCCGGGGGCCTGCAGATCGACAACAACGCCAGCGAGCGGGCGCTGCGGGCCGTGGCGGTGGGCCGCAAGAACTACCTGTTCGCCGGGAGCGACGCCGGCGGCCGGTCGGCCGCGGTCCTGTACTCGGTCGTCGGCACGTGCCGGCGGCTCGGGCTCGACCCGCTCGCCTATCTCCGCGACCTGTTCACCCGCCTCCGGTCGGTGCCGGCCGACCGGCTCGACGACCTGCACCCGCCCGGCCGCCCCACCGGCCGGTAGCGGGGCTCCGGAGTTGCGGCCCTAACCAACGGATCGCCGATCGGTGCTCGCGCCCTGCGCCCGGGAACTGCGACTCGGTCCTCGTGGGAGGCAGCCGGGGCGGACCGGTGAGTGCGGACGTCCTGGGCCGCCGCTCGGAGGAAGTGGGCGCCGTCAGATCGGAACGCCGTGGGCCTTGAGCACTTCGTCGAGCCGCGCCCGGTCGAATCCCCCCACGACCTCGTCGCCAACCTTCACGACCGGCACCCCGGGCGCGTTCATCGAGCGGAGTTCGTTCGAGGCGCGCGGGTCGACGGTCACGTCCCGGTCCTCGAACGGGATTTTTTGGCTCCCGAGGTACTCCATCAGCCGCCGGCAGTGCGTGCAGTTCGGGTCGGTGTACGCGACGACTTCGACAGACATAACGTCCCCCTCGTGTGGCGGCGATCACTTGTCCCGTCGTAGCAGAACCGGCCCGGCGTCGATCTTGACGCGGAACAGCGCGTACGGCTTCTCCCGCAGATCCTTGCCGTCGTGGAACCGCGCCTGGCGGTGCAGTTGGTTGACCGTGAAGTACAGGTGCCCGTCTGCCGCCACCGACAGCGTGTCCGGCCACAGCGCCCGCGGGTCGTGAACGATCGTCTCGAACTGCCCGTCCGCGCCACGGCGCAAGACGGAGTTGTGCTCGTAGTCGGTCAGGTAGATGCGCCCCTTGTCGTCGGTCTCCAACCCGTCGGAGGCGAACCCGCGATCTCCCAAATCTTCCACCGCCTTGCCCAATTGTTCGTCCGTCGTCTTCTCGTCGAGCAGCGCGTCGGTGGGCACGCGGTACAGGTGCCGGCTCGCCAGCGGGCAGTAGTACAGATGCTTGCCGTCGTGACCGAGGGCGATGCCGTCGGACCCGAGCGACAGGTGCTTGGGCTTCTCCCCGGGCTTGCGCTCCAGCAGCGTCCGCCCTTCCACGACGGGCAGGAAGCCCTTCGCCGCCTTCGTGGACGGGTGGTCGTGGAGCCGGCGCTTGCTCGCTCCGGTGTCGAGGTCCACCACAATGATCCCGTTGGGGCCGGTGCCCGATGAGTCCGTGATGTACGCGACCCCGGCCTTGCCCTTGCGCAGGTCGAACCGGACGTCGTTGAGGTACGTCGTCTTCAGCGCCACGTCGGGCGGGAAGCCGATCGTCTTGAACACCGTGTTGGTGCCGAGGTCCACGCCGACGAACTTCGCGCCGCCGGGGATCACCGGACCGAACTCGACGCTCCCGGTGTCGACGATCCACAGCCGGTCGGCCGGATCGACGACCACGCTCTGCACCGACACGAGCGTCTCCTTCGGGCGCTCCCTGTCGTAGACCGAGAACGTGGCGTCGGGGTACGCGACCGGCTTACCGCCCTTCAGTTCCGCGACGGTGAACGTGACCGGGTCGCCCCACCGCGGGTAGTTGACGAAGACCCGCCCCTTCTGGGAGACGGTGACGCCGGTCGGCATCGGGCCGTCGAACGTCGCGACGAGTTCGAGCTTGCCCGCCGGCTTGTCCGCGGCGAGCTTCGGCTCGTCGGCGGGCGCGGCCGCACCGGCCGCGAGGAGCAGGATTGGTAGCAGTCGTTTCATCGCGTCCACTCCGCGGTGTTCGCGCCCCGCTCAGGGGCAGCGCTCCAGAAGAGTCCAGCCCTTGCCGGGCGACCTCGCGGTCGACGGTCAGGGCCGGGAATAGCGTCAGCACGTTGTCTTCGTCTTGGCTGACCAGCAGGCCCGTGCCGGTCATGCCCCCGCGGCCACCGGGCGCGCCTTGGCGAACACGCCGATCATCGCCCGGTTGAACGCCGGGATGTCCTGTGGCCCGCGGCTGGTCACCAGGTTGCCGTCGATCACGGCCTCCTCGTCCACCACCACCGCCCCGGCGTTCCGCAGGTCGGTCCGCAGCGACGGCCAACTCGTCATCTGCCGCCCCTTGGCGTGCCCGGCTTCGATGATCGTCCACGGCCCGTGGCAGATCGACGCCACCGGCCTGCCCGCCTCGAAGAACGCCCGCACGAACGCCACCGCCGGGGTGAGCATCCGCAGCAGGTCCGGGTTGATCACCCCGCCCGGCAGGAGCAGGGCGTCGAAGTCGTCCGCCCGGGCCTCCTCCAGCCGCACGTCGACGGTGAACTTGTCGCCCCAGTTGGTCAGGTCCCAGGCCCGCACCTTCTTCTCGATCGGGGAGACGATCTTCGTCTCGGCCCCAGCGTCGTCGAGTGCCTGGCGGGGCTGCTCCAGTTCGACCTGCTCGAACCCCTCGGTCACCAGAATGGCGACCTTCACGCCGTCCAGTTCCTTCGCCATGTCGGCACTCCGCGGTGTGTGGTGTGAACCGCCGGGGATACACGCCCGGGTCGCCCCCAGCCCAGTGACGGGCACGCATCAGGCCGGCAGGAACACCGACCGGACGCAGCCGTCCTCTTTGTGCTTGAACATCCGGTACCCAGTCGGGCCGTCCTCCAGCCGGAACCGGTGGGTGGCCAGGAACGACGGGTCCAGCTCGCCCTTCGCCGCGTGGGCCAGCAGCCGCGGCATGTACGCCTGCCCGTGCTGCTGGGCAGTCCGGACCGTCAGCCCCTTGTTCATGATGATCCCGAGCGGGAACTTGTCGGTCACCCCGTACACACCGAGGATCACCAGCGTCCCCCCCTTGCGGCAGCAGTAGATCGCCTGCCGGAGGGCGTCCGCCCGGTCGGTGTGCAGGCCGAACTGCTGCTTGACGGCGTCGTACGCGCCCATCAGCCCGCTCCCGGCGGCCTCCATCCCGACGGCGTCGATGCAGCAGTCCGGCCCGCGGCCGCCGGTCATCTCCTTGAGCACGTCCGGCACGCTGTCGACCGCCGAGAAGTCGATCGTCTCCGACCCGACCTTCTCCCGGGCCATCCGCAGCCGCTCCGGCAGCCGGTCGATCCCGATCACCCGCCCGGCCCCCATCAGCCAGGCGCTCTTCTGGGCCATCAGCCCGACCCCGCCGCACCCCCACACGGCCACCGTCTCGCCCCCCGTGAGGCCGCAGAAGTCGGCCCCCATGTACCCGGTCGGCGCGGCGTCCGACAGGAACAGCGCCTGCTCGTCCTTGACCCCTTCGGGGACGTGGAAGCACCCGACGTCGGCGTGCGGCACGCGGACGTACTCGGCGTGGCTCCCGGCGTACCCGCCGAACGCGTGGGTGTACCCGTAGATGCCGGCCGTGGGATACCCGAGCAGCGGCTCCTGTAGCTCCGGCTTCGGGTGCGTGTTGTCGCACAGCGAGTACAGGTTCTTCTGGCAGTACCAACAGGACCCGCACGAGATGAACGACGGGACGACTACCCGGTCGCCCTTCTTCACCTTCGTGACCGCCGGGCCGGTCTCGACCACCTCGCCCATGAACTCGTGGCCGATCACGTCGCCGGGCTTCATGGTCGGCAGGTAGCCGTCGATGAAGTGCAGGTCCGACCCGCAGGTGGTGGACAGCCGGACCTTCAGAATCACGTCTCGCGGGTTGACGATCTCCGGGTCCTTGACGGTCCCGACCCGGAGGTCGTTCACCCCGTTCCAGTAGAGCGCGCGCATCAGATTCCTTCGGTTAGCGGGGGTCGGGCCGAGCCGCCGGCTGGCGGTCGGTGGTCGGGATCTCGCCGGTTTCGGCCAGGCTCCGGAAGTACTTCAGCGACTTGCCGGCCAACTGATCGGGGACGATTCCGAGGAGTTTGACGAGGCCGGCACCGGCCGCCCCGCCGGGAGGCTCGAACTGCACCCGGAGGGTGACGACGGTGCCCTTCTCCAGCGGTGACAGGGACGGCCCGAACGTGATCTCGCCGGAGTTCCGCACCGGCTCGCCCTCGGTCGATTCCCACCGGATCACCTTGCCCGGGCGGTCCTCGGTGACGCTGGTTTCCCAGGTCAGCGTCCGCCCGAGCGGGAGGCGAACCGTCCAGCGGGCGCGGGTCGGGTCGACCGGGGCGACGTCGGCGAAGGACCCGAACACCCGGGCCGGGGTCTGGGGGTCCCGCCACAGCCGGTACAGTTCGTCCGCCGGCCGGTCGACCGTGATCGATCGCCGCACCTCGACCGGCCCGGTCGACTGGCCCTCGGCCGTGTTCACGCCGAGCGCCCCGTACAGGTGGCAGTGCCCGGTCAGGCCCCGGTACAGCAGCCCGCCGCCGGCCACCGCCGCGGCCCCGCCGCCGGGCGACCGGCGGGCGAGCCCGAGGAGCGCGAGCACCCCGCCGACTAACGCCGAGGCCACGCGTTCCGCGTCGCCGAGGTTCACCCCCGAGGGCGACCCGGCCGCCGGCTGCGCCGGGGTACCGGGTGATTGCAACGGCCCGCTCCGGGTGCCGGCCGCCGGCCCCCGGGAGAGTTCAACCGCCATGTCCGTTCCTCCTGGTGGTGCGAGTGGGTTCAGTTGGCCCACGGCTTGAGGACGACCTTGATGCAGTTGTCCTTCTTGTCGCGGAACGTCCGGTACGCGGCCGGCCCCTCCTCGATCGGCAGCCGGTGGGTGATGACGAACGACGGGTCGAACTCGCCCTTGAGCACCTTGTCCAGCAGCGGCTGGGTGAGCCGCTGCATGTGCGTCTGGGCGGCCCGCATCTGCAGCCCCTTGTTCATGAACGCCCCCATCGGGAACTTGTCCGGGAAGTTGGCGTACACCCCGACGACCGACACCGTGCCGGCCTTCCGGCAGCACATGATCGCCTCGCGGAGGGCGTGGGCCCGGTCGACCGGCTGCCCGACCAGCGTCTTGGCCTTGTCGAGCACGGCGTCGATGTAGCCGGCGTAGTGGGCCTCGCACCCCACCGCGTCGATCACCCGGTCCGCCCCGCGGCCCTTGGTCATCTCCTGCAGCCGGTCGTAGACGGTCACCTCCTCGAAGTTGACCGTTTCGGCCTTCCCGTCGCGGGCCATCTGCAGCCGCTCCGGGACGTTGTCGATGGCGATCACCCGGCCGGCCCCGAGCATCCAGGCCGAGCGGATGGCGAACTGGCCGACCGGCCCGCACCCCCAGACGGCGACCGTGTCGCCCGGCTCGATCCCGGCCTGCTCGGCGGCGAAGTACCCGGTCGGGAAGGCGTCGGACAGGAACAGCACCTTCTCGTCCGGGATCTCGTTGGGCACCTTCACGACGCTGGCGTCGGCGTGCCACACCTGGAGGTACTGGGCCTGCCCGCCCTGGTACGCGCCGGTCAGGTGGCTGTACCCGTACAGCCCGGCCGGGGCGTGGCCCATCATGGCGGCCGCCTTCTCCTTGTCCCGGTTGGTGGTGTCGCAGCAGGAGTAGAACTGCTTCTGGCAGAACCAGCACTGCCCGCACACGATGGTGAACGGGACGACGACCTTGTCCCCCTTCTTGAACTTGGTGACCTGGCTGCCGACCTCGACCACCTCGCCCATCGGCTCGTGCCCGAGGACGTCGCCGGGCATCATGGCCGGGACGTACAGGTCGTACAGGTGCAGGTCGCTGCCGCAAATCGCGGTGCTGGTCACCTTGATGATCAGGTTCCGCTGGTCCTCGATCTTCGGGTCGGGGACGTTGTCGCACCGGACGTCTTCCTTCCCGTGCCAGACGATCGCCTTCATCGGATGCTCCTGGTGGTAGTTGTGAAGTCGATGTTCGAGCCGGCGGTTCGGGCACTCCGCCTCCCGGCCTTGTAACCCCAGCTTCCCCTCGGCCGTGAAGAAGCCGCCCGGTCCGGCGACCGGGTCAGTGGCCGGCGGTGTGCGACGTGGCCGCGACGACGTCGAGGACGGTCACCCCGAGCAGCGCGGCGATGGTCTGGACGACCTTCCGGCGGCGGTCGGCGTCCCCGCCGGTGTCGGCGAAGGCCGCGGCCGCGGTGGCGATGTCGAGGGCGTCGCCGGCGACCCGCGACCACAGGCCGCCGACCGTGTGGCCCGACAGGATGGTCAGCCCGCTGGCGATCTCCCGGGCTCCGTACGCCCGCAGGGTGCCCGGGTACGGGACGCCACTGGTCTCGGCGACGCCCCGCGGGTTGCTCAGTTCCCACAACCCCAGCCCGATGCTGAACAGCCCCAGGAACGTCGCCAGCGGCCCGCCGCTGGTGGACCCGTTCGCGTCGTGGCGGGCGTCCGCCCCGATGCGGGTCTTGACCCGCTTCTGGTCCGACGGGACGCCGGCGTACTCGGGCGGGGCGGCCCGCCGGTCGGTGTGAGATGCGATCGCCGTCGACATGCTCGTGCCTCCGTTCGGTGACGAAACCGCGTGTGCCCGTCGCGGTGTGGATGCACCGCGGCGGGGAGGTGAATTGCGAAGCGGTGAGGACGCACCGCAGGGGCGGGGAGATGGCCCGCGAATGCGGGGCCAGGCGGGCGCGGGGGACGCAGGTCGGGCGAGGGGAGTGTCCCACCTTGCGTCGGAAGTTCCCCACACCGTCGGTGTTTCTCCGAACACGGCGTCGTGCGGGTGGCTGGCGGTTGCTCACGGCCGAGGCGGGGCAGCCCTGTACACGGGCAGTCTGTGAGAATCGCCCGCGCGGACGACGGAGGGGTTCACGCCGAGGTCGAGTCCGTCACCCGGGACGAGTGGAACGTGGCATCCGTCGGCAAGGTCCGACCTGGGCGCCTTACTCCCGGTGGCGGGCGGGTCCGACGTGGACCGCCAAGAGTTGGCTGCCACGAAAGTCGCGACCCGAACCCACCGGCCACTCGACGATCTACGGGTTTCGCCGGGCGCTTACCCTTGTCCCAACACTCGCCCGGCGTGATCTGTTCCTCGGGAACGGACGCGACCGGGCGTTTCGTTTCATCCCAAGGAGTTTCCCATGACCCCGATGACGACCACAAGTTTCCCGGTTGCGGAAGGCACACGCTTGCTTGGCGAAGTGATCAGTTGGACCTGCAACGGCGTTGCGATTCCACACGCAACCTTGGTCGAAGCCCTCACCGATGCCAGTCTCGACCCGGCTGTCGCTCGCGAGTTGGCACCGAAGCACGCATTCACCCGCGCGTGTAAGCGGCTCGCCGATCAGCGGATCATCCGCCAAGTAGCCGACAACGCGAGCACGATCCAGTTTCAGTTCACTCAAGAGTCTCGCTCCGACGACCACTTCGAATACACCCTCGAGACCATGCTCACCCTCGACAAACACACAGGGTCAGTGACCTGTGAACTGCCCGGACTTGCCACCCTTGCTCAAGAAGAACTCGATCGCTGCATCCGCGTCCGCACCGGCAGTGACGTGACCCGAATTATCCAAAAACTCTTCGACCAGCACGCGGATCTCTTCAGTGTGCGGCCCCAGGGCGGATGTTATTTCGTCCCGAACGTGCATGCGTCGTTCGTCGATCAAGTCCAGCACTTTCTCGGTCGGATCAACGGTCAGGTTCTCCGATTCCCAGTCCCGGTTGGAACACCCGAAGGCGATCGCAGCGTCAAGGATGCGGTGGCGTGCGGACTGTCAGCTCTCATCGAGGAACACCGCCAAGCTGTCGCTCAGTTCGGTGAAGACACCCGTGAAGACACACTGAAGCGAGCAGCGGAGAAGATTCGCACGACGCGGCTGAAGGTGGAAGGCTACGCCGAATTGTTGGCTGATGAGAAGGAACGGCTTGATCGAGCCGTCCTCGCGGCTCAGCAAGAGTTGCGAGCCAAGGTCGCCGAACTCACTGCGGCTCCCGTTGCCGGGGTCTGATCCACTCATTAACTCACGGAGAACCAACGTGATCGCACCGAGTAGTGCTGTACCGAGATCCCGGCACTTGCGGATCATCACCACGCCAGCCGTGTGGGTGGCGTGGCCCTTCCTTCCGCTGATTCGAACAACCCCGAACGGTGTCGAACTGGGTGTGATGTTCGACGCGATGGGTACGGTTGGCCGAACGGGATTCTCAGCCACTGTCCTGTTCGCAAACCTGTTCAACTTGCCCCCAACCGTGGATCAACTCCTTGAACTTCCGCGAGAGGTGTTCGATTACGCCGAGGAACTGATCCAGGCCGGATGGCGTGTCGACTGACGCGGCAAACTACTTCAGTCACACAAATCTGAACTATCTGCGTAGCGAAGGTTCCAGAGCAACGAGGGCGATTTATCGTCCTCGTTCGCACAACTCCACATCTGATGCTTCATGTTCATTCACAACCGGACACAACAGAAGATTGTTCTCGCGAGACGCGGGACAGGAGTCAAACCATGGCAAAAGTCAAAGCGAAGAAACCGATCACGCCACGTGAAACCAAGAAACCCGAAGAGGCGAAGAAGTACACGCCCCTGAGCCCGAAGCAGGTCCACGAGTTGTTCGGGCTGCCGGGTCCGTACGAGCCCCCACCAGCTCCCATCTCACTGGTCGGTTACGCGACCTTCTGGGATTGCGGCATCAGCATCGAGCGACTCCGCGAAAAGCATCGCTCACTCTTCTACCCCACCGATTTTCTCGACAAGGCTCGGTTCGCGAAGGACACCGATTCGTGGAAGTGGCGGCAGATCCGGCTCACTCCGATTGAACCAGGCAAGCCGTTCGCCGAGCAACAGAAGAAGCTCACCAACGCAGACAAACCCGCTGCCGCGAGGGAACTCGTCACGTTCCTCGTCCTTCATTTCTTAACGACGGGTGAGCGGTTGGAAATCGACCGCTGGCGTTGCCTGGATGTGTTGCCTTCCAAGAAGCGAGTGATCGCCGGCCCGTTCAGCGATCTCGGCATGGACATCGGAACGGTTTCGGACGACTGGGAATCACCGAACATCGGGCTCGCCGCGATCTTCACTCCACCGCGGAAGGCGTGAACACCATGAACCTCGATGTCTCACATCACAGCCGCGATAGCCCCACCCCGACAAACCGCCAAACTCTTGCCGAGGCCGCTCTCGAGAACCTCAACATCCGCGATTTCCTGACGGATGCCAAACTCGGCCGCGTGTGGACCGAAGAGAGCATTCGCCGCTGCCCGATCTGCCGCAACGAGTGGGAATACGTCACGGTGATCGCAACCATGGGTGAGGCTCATTCCGCAGCCAAACACAAGAGTTGGGGTCGATTCCTGGGCGTGTTGCCACTCGCACAAGACGACCCCGTTCACCCGTATCGAATCCTGTACTCCTACAAATCGACCAGCCCTTACAACCGCCGAGTCGAGCAGCGACGCGAGTTGAAACGGATCCTGGGCAAGAAGCACCGCCCGCTCGTCACCCGAGCCAGTCGTTCGACCAAGCGAGATTTTCTCCGGACCATCACCACGGATGATGTTCGGGCGATCCGTCTTCGACTGAAACTCGATCCCGGTCGCTTCTGGCGAGTGGCGAAGGGGAAGGAGTTCATCGACCTCCCGCAACGACCGCGACAACTCACCCTGTTTGAAAATCCACCCGAAAATCAGGAGATGCCATGTTCGAGGAAGCCGAACTGATCTACCGGTACACCCGTGCCCAGGCCATCGCCGACGGCGTGCTGGTGGACGTGACCGCCACCGCGAAAGAGGCGGGGATCACGTACCCGACGGCGGTGACCCACGCAGTTTTCGAGCGACACATCCGCGTTCCCGACGGGGTGATCGGCCAGGACGAACGCGGCCGGGCCTGGGACGTCCTGTGGATGCTGCGGTTCGCAATCGCTCGCTCACCCGAGGGCGATTTCCTCCTCTACACCGTCTTCGCTCGCAACGACAACGCCGAGCCACGGCCCGTGAAGCTAAAAGCCCTGTGCCACCCCGGAGATGAAGGCGAACCGGTCATCACCGTGCTGCTTCCCGACGAGGATTGACCGAGAGAAGTCGTCACGAAGCGACACGACACCGGCGAGATTTCCTCGAGCAGTTCGAGCCACGTTCGTCATCTCGGCTCGCCACCCCCGTCACGATCCCATGCGGCAAGCACAGGGCTCCCACCGTGAGCCCCGGCAGCACCGCGGCCACATGCACGAGAAGTTCGCGACCTCATTCCACCAAAGGAGCCACTGTGAAGAGCTACGTCGGATTCCGCACGAACCGTGACGGCAACGGACGCGGCGATGCCGTCGTCAACGTGATCGAAACGGACGAACCACCCCGTCCACTCAACCCGAGACTCGACCTGCGGTCGCACTCGCCCACCGGATTCGAGTGGGGGTACCCCGGCAGCGGGCCGGCCCAGTTCGCTCTCGCCCTCGCGGCCGACGTCCTGAAGGACGACGACCGGGCCCTGCTCATCTACCAGCGACTCAAGTTCGACCTGATCGCCGCCCTCCCGCACGAGGGGTGGGCCCTCACCGAGCCCGAGGTGTGGGCGGCCATCCTGGTCACCGAGGAGGGGGCGGACGACGTGGTCGGTGCGTTCCCCAGGTGACTTCCCCCGCCGTTCGGGGGTCCGGGACGGCGACCCACCGCCTCCCCAGATCGCAAGCCAGCGTCAAAATCCCCGCGGGTGTACCCCGGTCGGGCGGCGGGCGACCGCGCTCGCCGCCCCGGTTCGCAACTCCACACACGGCGCCGCCGACCGCCTTCCCGTCGGCACCACAGGAGCCTCACGATGACGAAGAGCTACCGGGTCCGCACCCTCAACCGCCGTTGCCAGCTCGCCAAACTGGGCAAGGACGGCCGTCCGCTCCGGGACGAGGGTGGCAACGCCGTCCTCGACCACGACGGGCAGTGGTTCCTCCACGTGTCCGGCGGCGACCACCACGACCGGAAGCGGGTCATCCCGGCCGACCCGGACGCGTTCTTCCGCCAGAAGGCGGAGGAGGCGACGGCCTTCCTCCGGTCGAAGGGGAAGAACGTGACCGTCACCCCGGAGATGGTCCACCGGGAGTACCAGCGGCGTTTCACCAGGCCGCAGGACACCTACTTCCCCCCGGGCCGGCCCGAGGAGTTCTCGATCGTGACCGCCAAGGAGCGGTGCGTGAACTGGAGCCACGGCGGGTCCCGGGCAGCTGGCGATCGCTCAGACTTCCCGGTCGAGGAGATGAGCTTCCTGACCCACCTGGACGACGGCGGGCCGCCCCCCGAGTCCCCCGCCGCGGAGGCCCCCACCGGCCGCCGCCGGAAGGGCAAGGCCCCCCAGCCGGTGGCCGCGGGCCCCGAGGACGAGGCCGAGGAGGCGGACCTCGACCACCTGATGTGACCCCGCATTCACCTCGCCGCCGATGTCGGCGGCGAGGTCGCTCCGACCGGGCCTTATGGAGAAGACCAAGTCGGGCGCCGCGCGAACGGCCTGGACCGAGAGCGGCAAACCGATCGATCGGTTTCACCCCGGCCCGGATCGGGCAATCCGGAACCCCTGAAAAATCGACTTTCTTGTCCCCGCATGGAGCGAGCCCCATTTTTCCCACGGGAACCGGGAGGGGACGGAACCGGGCCGCTCAGAATCGTCGGCCGGATCGCGACGTCTTTTCCCACAAAAGCAACCGATGGCCCACGACGCGGTGATCACGAACGACAGCGCGGCGAGGACGTTCTCCGGCGCGGCAGCCCGGCACCGCGGCCGAGGCGATCACCGCCACCGGCTTCCACCACGAAGACGCCCTCCACTTGCCGGAGGGGGACGGCGGCACCCCGCTCACCGGCCACAGCGGCCGTGGACCTCGCCCCGGAGGTCGCGACGGCGGCCTGATTTTCCGACGACCCGACCCGACCTTCAGGGCAGGCCCGGAACCATCCGGGCCCGCTCTCGTTATTCATCCCCAGGCCACGGAGGTAACGCGTGAGTGATGCAACGACCCGGCGGGCCGGCGTACCGAACTTCAGTTCGCTCCCGTACGGCGCGTTCGATCTGAACCCCCACGTCCAGCTCCACCCCGGCCCGCCGGAGCGCATCCGCTGCTTCGTGAAGGGCTGCAAGTGGTTCCTCCGACCCCCGACCCGGCACGGGTTCCGGGGGGACGCGTGCCCCGACCACGGCATCCGCGTCCACAAGTCCGGCACCTACTCGTACCGCGACCCCGGGCGAAACACCATCGTCTCCCCCGAACTGCTGACCCACGGGGTGATGAGGCACGAGTTCAAGTTCGAGTCGGGCCGCTTCGGGAACGAGCGCGGCGAGGACGCGATCACCTTCAACGTGTTCCGCTCGTTTCAGGAGGCCGGCGCCCTCCACCTCGTGGCCAGCCTCTTCACCGGGACGGAGGTTGTTCGAGAGCCGCGCCTGTTCCTCTGGGGGCTCGAGATGACCGGAGACACGCTGGAGCCGTGGGACCTGTTGATCGCGGCCCGGGAGCGCTTCGAGACGGCTCTCCCGGTGAAGCGGCCGATGACCGAGCCCGACATCGCCCTCCACCTCCCCGGCGAGTGGCTGCTGCTGTGCGAGGCGAAGTTCACCAGCGCGAACCCGGTGTACGCCCGCGGACCCAGGAAAGATGCGCAGTCGCTCACCCTCGACGAACTGGTCGGCATCTACTCCGACCCCGCCCTGGTGATGCTCGACGACGCGAAGGTGGCGGCCGCGGACCGGATCGAGTACCAGCTCTTCCGGAACGTGCGGTTCGCGGAAACCATGGCCCGCCTCGACGGACCGAACACGCAACCGTTCTTCGTCAACCTGACCCGCCTCGGTGCGGAGAACGACACCTTCGAGCACTTCTTCCGGCTGCTCCGGCCCGGCCACGCGCGCCGAGTTCGTCACGTGTTCTGGGAGCAGCTCTTCACCCTCAGCCAGCTCGTCGGGGGCCGGCTCGGCCACCTCCAGCGGTACCTCATCACCAAGACCGCCGGGCTGCGGCTGGCCTTCAACCTCGGGTACTTCTGACCCCACGGGGCCGGGGGCCCGGGTGGGCGGCGGGACCGGCCCGACCGCGAACCGACAAGGACGGGTCCGACGGGGTCGGGAGAAACAGCGCACGATCCGGCGGGGGGCGTGAAGTGAGTTATCGGGTCGGCCGACCCCACAAGCGACGGCGACCCCGCGAGCCGAGGTGACGTGTGCGAGAACGCGTGTGGACCCGTGCCGAGATCGACCTGCTGTCCCGGTACTACGCAACACGGGGCGGGCGCTGGGTCGCCGAGAGGCTCTTCCGCACCGCCGACTCCGTGACCAGCCAGGCCCGGCGCATCGGGCTGCGGTCCCCCCGCACGACATTCAGCCGCGTCGGGACCGCTCCTCCACCAGAAGAGCGGGCAGCGGGTTCATCTTGAGGAAGGTCTCCTTGTCACCGGAGGCCAGGAGCTTGCCGAACAGGTCCCCGGCTTGCTCCTTCAACGCGGGCAGCGGATCGATTCCCTTGACCGGGAGCAGCTCGGCCGCTTCCACGCCGAGGGCCCGGGCCAGCCGGTCGATGAGGTCGATCCCGGGCGTCGAGTCCGCATTCTCCAACTCGGACACGTAGGTCGGGGAGATGTCCGCCTTCTGGGCCAGGTCGGCCTGGGTCATCCCCCGGGTCAAGCGCAGCTCCTACAACTACGCGGCGAACTGCCGGACGATCTCCGGCCGCTTCTTGGAACGCTGGGTCGCCACAGTGCCCCACTTCACGCGAGGCGCCTGCCGACCGGAACAGTTCATAGCAGAACCAAGTTTCTTCCATAGACGAATACTGTTATCCTTTTCCTGGTTATCGCAGCCACGTCGGTCAGGCCCTGAATCGCGAATTCGTGTCATTCGTCAAATCGTGGTCGTGTAATTTTTTGAAAAAAATACTTCTCAACAACTATCCGAGCCAGTACTCTCGATGAGGATGAGTTTTGGAGTGAGCGATGTTGGAAAGGGATTATTTTCCGATTTCGTCACCGCAAGGCTTGTGTGTTGCGAGAAGTTGACTAATTTTTTTGCTTAGTTGAGGAGAGTCATGTCAAAATTCGCCGCCTGGGCTAATAGTGAACAGACACCTGATCTTGGAATTCGATTGCAGCGTTTTGATATAATCCCGGGTCAGCGACGGCAATATGTCCATTTCCATTATAATTACAAACCGTTTGATGGTCATGGATATGAAGCGTCCAGTATCGAGCCATCTGGTAATTTTAATCTCGGAAATATTAATGACGGATCTCCTGATACGGCCTGGTCAAGTGTATTGCAGCCCCCAACAAGCTCGGATCAATGGTTTCAGTTTAAGCTGCCATCAAGACCTTCTCGCCATCCCGCTCAACAATATAATTATTTAGAATTAACCCCACGTCGAGTTGGTGGTAGCCAAGATGGTGATAAGAAGATATGTGGATTTCCAGAACAAATTCGAATCGAGATTAGAGATGCAAATTTAAATTGGATACATCTGCGTGATGTTGCCTTCCCGCCCAGCGACCTTCCTAAAGCCGGACCGGTAATCATTCATTTTGTCAAGCCATTCGCTACTGAAGGCTTCAGAGTCTTTGGAACGAAATTGGGGGTTGATGATAACGGGCTCACGTTCTTCCAGATGGCCGGTGCTAGAGCGGGTCTGGTTACAGCAGAGGATCTAGATCGAAATCTGATCGGCGATTCGATAAAAACACTTCCTCCAGATTCAACATTCTTTTTTGGCGACGAGCCGGATCTTGTTATTTCTGCCAAGGAATATGCTCGCGTGTACGACATGTTTGTCGATGCTATTAAGAGGGTTCATGGGCACGCAAAAGTAACCCCCGCCGGATTTACTTCGCACCACTATGCTGAGGAATTTTTTACCGCAACCCCTGCCCCAACAGACGAATGGCGATTTAACCTGTTTACGGCGAGCGAAAATGCTTATAATACCGATTACTTTCCCCTTGTAAAATGGGCGAACAGCCATGGCGGAAAGCCTCTAGTTCTGGGTTCATTTGGTATGCCGCACATTCCAACTGAGATAGATGTTTCCGCGGCTCTGAAAGCCCAGATGAACGCAATTAATGCGGACCCGTTAATTGTTGAAGCGGTCTACTGGTCATACAACTACAACCATAGCCAACATATGCTTACAACTGACGATGCTGGTTCCAGCCTGACTATCGACGGAAGAATATTTCTTCAAAATTCCTAGCTCGGTAGAGCTTATCTCGCGGCATTACGACCGCAATGACGATGCGAGCCAGCCAATGGCAGGCTTGTCTGCTTGAGTAATACGTACATCTGCCCGCGTGTCGCAGACCATCACTCGCAAGTCTGTTCATTTCGGTTGCTGAAATGGTCAGTGGCGGTAGTTGGCGTAAACAACCTCTATATGCATTAACGACCCCCACCCCTGAAGACTCGACCGGGTAACGCGAGGCGACAACCCGAATGCCGTCCCTCCCGTATCCGCTCGCGGATACGGGAGGGATTGGCAGCGGGTGCTACTCTGGCCACTCTCGCAGGTTCCGTTGTGCGAGGGCTGCGCTGAACGTGGTGAAGTCGCGGCGGCAACGGAAGTCGATCACGTCGAACGTCTGGCCGTGGGTGGATCACACTCGGCCGACAACCTTCGCTCACTCTGTAAGTCGTGTTATTCTTGAAAGACCTTTAAGACTGACGGCGGATTGGGGCGACCGAAAGAATAAGAAAAATCAGAATGATTCGGGAGAGGGGTGTTGTTTTAAGAGGAAAACCTCTGTGTGCCGTGTGCCCAGCGATGCGTTTTTTTTCGCGCAGGTTTTCAAGCGTATGAGAGGGTCGAGATGGTCAATGGGTGGCGGTGTGCTGGGTGCGGGCGAACGGCCCTAAGCCTCACGCTCGCAAGCATCACATGCCCGTGCAACGCTCGACTTTGGGAGGTTGCGGTGGTTCCTTCGGCGGCGAAGTTCCGCAAGGTGCAACCGACCGCGGGCGAGTGGATCGCGGCGAATGCGAGCCACGTCGATCGGCCGACGGAAAGCGGCGGTTGAGCGGATGCCGGCCGACGATGACGGCGGGTTGTTGTCGTTCGGAGTTCTGCTTATCGGCATGGTTCTCGGCGCGATCGTGGTGGGCGTCAGGATGTTCGCGGCGGTGATGATCACGAAGTGAGGTGCGGCGCGATGTTTCAGGGCGGCGCCGATCTTCTCGGGACGGCGTTGGTCGCGATCGGGATCACCATGTTCATGGTTGTGGGGTGGTGGGTTGCTCAGGCTCCCGACACACATGGAAAGTGGCGGCGATGTCCCGTCAGGAAGGAATCATCGCTCGGAGCGGGGTCAAGGTGTCGGAGAACACACTGGGCGACTGGGTGGGACAAGCCACCGCACTGCTGAAACCGCTTCGTGACCTGATGCGCCGGCGGTTGTTGCAACGGTGCCGTCAGGCGACCGTCACCGCCACGGCTTCCGTCGCCTGAACCATTCCATAGCCGCACTTCACTACGGCGAACGCCGTTGGGGTTCGCGATCTTGTCATTACCCACAAGTCCGGGCGGGCGGAGCGGTCGAAATCCGCTGGGAAATGCGGCGGAAGGCGACTGTAAACCTCAAGACCTGCAGCCCGCATCTCCCGCCATAAATGCTGCCATAATGTTGACTTCGGGAGTTGTGAGTAATTGAAAGGTTCGCCGTGTGTGTACGGACCAAGTGGTAGTTCCACCAGTCGACGAACTTCGCAAGGACTTCCTGGATGGGGTTTAGAATCAGGCGCGACGTCTTGCCCGCGATCTTGCTGCGGATTTTGTAGAGGTGGGTGATGTGCCACCAGCGGTTGTAGATGCGGGGTTTGCCCTCGGGGTGCACAAAGCCAGTATGCCAGTTGGTTTCCCGCGACAGCCGATCTACACAACCACGACATGTATGGTTTCGCAAATCTGTTCGACAAAATCAGTCGCGCTCGCGGCGTCTGCCGGCGCGATTGGCCATGTGACGCCTGGGAAGCTGGGGTCGATGTCCGCCTCGTGAGCGATTTTATTACGGCGTTCGACGATCAACTGCAGACGATTCTTGAGATCCTTTGGCGTCTGCCCCAGACGTGTTCCCAACTCATTCCAGAGCTCGGCTGCCGAGATCAGACGAATCGCGTCGGCGATCTTGTCGGCTTGCTGAAAGGACAAATACCCATGTCGGGTTCGAATCTCTGTGTCCAGCCACGCCGAAACCGCCGGGGACGCGATGCCCGCGATAGCCCCGTCGAGACTGACTGGGAAGCGCAGAAAATGCGGCGTTCGAGCTCTTTTCCCCTCAAGAACCTCGATCATCCCGAGCCTCGTAAGCTCGTGGACGTAGTGGTCGAGGGCGCTCACGCACAGAACAATCTGCGTGCGCAGCAGGTCACTCAGATCCAACGCCGACGTCGTAACTCCGGCGAAGTACGCATGCAAGTTGTAAAGATTCCGAACGCGCAGAATATTGGATCGGAACTGATCGAGTGCGGATTGCATGGGGCGTCACACGGTCATCGAGATGATTTTGTCCGCACCTTCCGAATACAGCTTGCGGAACTCACCCATCGACTCCTTGGTTCCTGCGAGAACAACGCCCACCTGACCCAGTTCTTCATCGGAAAGATCGAACACAGGCTTCTGGTACTTTTGAGACAGCGCGATGAGGCCGTTGAAGTCTGACATTTGCATCGTCGGCTTGCCCAAATCTACCCCCGCCTTGGCGTACACATCCGGGGGTAGGAGCATGTCGTTCGCCCGCAGTACGGGGAGCAGCTTCATTTTCACGCCCTTTTCGATCTCGTTAATCCATTCCTCGAAGGCTCTGGACGGCTTACCGGCGCGCAACCGATACCTCTGCACGACTGTCCCGAGGAACTTGGGTGCCATTTTTGGATAGGGGTAGATGGCGTTCTGAAGCACAGCTTGCTGCTGAGCCTTCACCGACCACGCCCGCCACTTGGGGAGAATCGACGCCAAAGAATCGGTCGCCATGACCGAGAAGTAATCCGGCGTCATAGGGACCAGAAAGAAGTCGCTGGTCGAGAGGAGATTCTGGTTCACCGGCCCGAGGCTCGGGCTCATGTCGATGAGCAGATAGTCGGCGCCGTACTTGTCCGCGGTCACGTTGAGCAGGTGGCTGAGCGAGCCCGGCAGGTTTTGCAGCGTCACGAGCGACCCGGACAGTTCCTGCGAGATTCCCAGTGTCACCTCGTATTCGGACAGCCCGATGTGGCCGGGGAGCAGAAACATGTTCGGCTGTCCAGGAACTTGGAGGCAATCGACGGGGACGATCGGAGAGGGGCGCGATTCGAAGGCCGGGGCCAATCCGTCACGAATGTTATGTACGCCGGGCTGCTGGTAGAGCTTTTCGAGGTCCGTAGCGCCTTTGAAGCCCGTGATCATTCCCGTCAGGTTGCATTGGGGATCACCGTCAACGACGATGACCTTCTTCCCCTTGCTCGCCATCATCCAACCGAGATTGAAGGTCGTCGTCGTCTTGCTGACGCCGCCCTTGTGGTTGAAGAGCGAAATTCGCTTTGCCATCGCAGTTCCCTTCCGACGCCCGGTGCGGCTTGCGCCCGGAGTGCAGCCCGATCACTGAGGAGTTCAACGACCGCGCGGCCTCCTTGAGCGGGGCGCCTGCCATCCTCACGCGATGCGACGCGATTCAACAACAATCCTAACAAATCGACCTGTCCCCTTCCACCGATCAGGCACTCTCCGCAAGCCTTCTCGCCTCCTCCGGCGATTTAGGCTTCGGCATCGCCTCTTCAAGTTCGTCGTAAGTCTTTGCTGTGTATGCAGTTATATTAGTATTCGTGATACGCTCGGACAGGCCGCGGGCACGGAGGTACATGCGGTAGAACTTGTCCACGGAATCCATCGTGCCGAAGAACTTGAACAGCCGCTTCTCGGCGAGGAGCCTGATCGGCTCCTTCGGGCCGTTGTCCCGAATGGTTTTGAAGTCGTCTTCGAGCTGCTTCTGGAACGTCGCGGCGAGCTGCTCGAAGGTGTGGGCGATGCCGTCGAGAACCTGCTGCTGCCGCTCCTCGTGCTCCTTGTGGTACAGCTCCCAGCGGGCGGAGTATCTCGGGCACGACGAGATCAGCATCCTCCAGGCGGCCTCCGATCGGAACAAGGTACCGAACATCACGAAGGACGAGTTCTGGGACTACTCAGCAGGAATTCGGGACGCAGTGGCTAGTAAAGGGCCGAACTCGAAGCGGTATCGGGGGCGTTAGGGATAGGGGTAAAACGGAGTCGGCCAACACACGAGCTTATGGGAGCCTTTCCTGCACTGGGGCAGGCTTCATGTCGGGCGGCCGCGCTCAAGGGCGTGCAGACGGCCTCTGTCCCCGGCGTTAGGGGCTCAGGGAGCCGACCCGTACAACCGGGCCCTATCGACAGGGTCAGGGGCAGCACATCCCCGAAGCAATTCGACAGAGCAGGCGGCGAAGCATGTGTTCGACGGGGCGAGATCTGCCACAGAGAACGAAAACACCCCGGTCATAACCGGGATGTTTCCTGCAGAGTTCCCTGCACTCGTTCGAGGTGGGATTATAAAACTCTTGGCTTTCCAGTACACCCGAGAGGATTTGAACCTCTAACCCTCGGTTCCGAAGACCGATGCTCTATCCAGTTGAGCTACGGGTGCAAAACGTGCGAGATCCGAGATGTCGTGCGGTCGTGTCGCTCCACAGACTTTCGACGCCCACTCACTTCGAAGTTGGCCGGGGCGTCGCTCATGCCCTCGTCCGCGTCCTCGGCGACCGTTTTCGGGGAACGGCCGCCGTGTACGAAAGCGATTCTACCGCGCCACCGCCCGTGAACAAGCCCGCGAGGCGCGCCAAGCCCGACTGGGCACACTGCTGCGGCGCACCGGCAAGGGGTTCTGCGCCCGCCAGAATACTCGGCGGAAAGCGGAATCCGCGGGCATCTTTGGTCGCGCCGCAAACTCTCCGAACTTCCCGACGCGCGTGCGACTCAGGGGCGTTCTAGACTCGTCGTGCCCGTCCTCCGCCCCCATTTCGCCCTGGACGACCATGTGCCCCAACCGCACCCCGCCGCGCGGCGGGTTCTCCCTGATCGAGTTGCTCGCCGCCGTGGCCCTCCTGTCCGTCCTGTTCGGCCTCGTCCTCGGGGCCGTGCAGCGCACGCGCCTGGCGGCCGACCGGGTGCGGTGCCAGGCGAACCTCCGCCAGGTGGTGCAGGCCGCGCACGCCGCGCACGCCGCCCGCGGGTCGCTGCCCCCGGGCGTCGGCGATTACCCCGATGGTCTCGACCGGTACGGCACGTACTTCTACCACCTGCTCCCGTACGTGGAGCAGCAGGCGCTCTACGAGGAGTCCGCGTTCTCCGGGCACAAGTTCGTGGGCAGGCACCGGGTGTACCGCCAGCCGGTGCCGCTGTACGTGTGCCCGTCGGACCCGAGCGCGCCGCCGGACCGAACGGCGACCGACGTCGCCGGGAACGTGTGGGGCGTGGCCAGCTACGCGGTCAACGCGCAGGTCGTCTTTTCGGTCGACTACAAGGGCGCGACCAAGTCGCCGCAGAACTACGCCCGGTTGCACACCGACTTCCCGGACGGGATCTCGAACACCCTCCTGATGACGGAGAAGTACGCCCAGTGCTATAACGCCGAGTACCCGGTCGGGGGGACGCTGTGGGCGTATTTCCTGGTGGGCAAGGGCCACCACGCGTACGCCGCCGGGTTCAGCGTGTCGTGGAACGACCACAGCACCGGGCCGGCCTCGAAGTTCCAGGTCCGCCCGCACCCCCACGACGGGAACTGCGACCCGACGCTCGCCTCCTCCCCGCACGAGGGCGGGATCATGGTCGGGATGGCCGACGGGGGAGTCCGGTTCCTGTCGGCCGGCGTGACGGCGCTGACGTGGTGGTACCTGTGTACCCCGGCCGGCGGCGAGGTCGTTCCTGCGGACGCTCTCTGAGGGACCACTATGGGGCCGCGCTGCCTCCGCCTCGTCGCCGCCGCCGTACTCGCCGCGCCGCTCGCCGGGTGCGGGCCGGGGGCGGGGGAGGTCGCGGGCCGGGTCACGTTCCGGGGCCGGCCCGTCACCGGCGGGTCGGTCGTGCTGTTCTGCCCGGGCAAGCGGATCGCCCGCGGCGTCCTCGGCCCGGACGGGGCGTACGCGATCCCGAACGTGCCGGCCGGGGACGCCGCGGTGGCCCTCCGCTTCTCCCCGCCCGCGGACGCCGTCCAGATGGGGGGCCGGCCGCTCCGCCCGGACGAACTCCCCCCGGGGCCGCCACTCGGCATCCCGCCGCGGTACACGGTCCCCGAGGAGTCCGGCCTCGCCGTCCGGGTGACCCGGGGGCGGGTCGTGTACGACATCGAACTGAGCCCCTGACCCGCCCCCGCGGCGCGTCCCGCCACCCGGGTCCCGACATGCCCCTCGCCCCGACCGTCGCGGCCGCCCGCCTGGCCCGCCTGGCCCTCCTGGCCCGTGCGGTCGCACCGGCGCTGGCCCCGGTAGCCACCTGCCTGGTCGGCCTCGCCGCCAGCTTCCTCTTGTGGCGGGCGCTGGAGGACCAACAGGTCCGGCGGGTCCACCGGTCGGTCCAGTCCGAACTCGCCGCCGCGGCGCACCAGCTCGAGGCGGACGTCGGGGACGGCACCCGGGCCCTGGGCCAGGTCGCCCGGCACTGGGACGCCCTGGGCGACGGCCGCGCGCGGCGGGAGGCCGCGGCGTACGCCGAGGCCCGGCCCGGGTGCGCCGGGGTGGCGCGGGTCGGCCCCGGCGACGCGGTCCACTGGGTCGACGAGACGGGGGCCGGGGCCCGGACGGTGGCGGACCTCGGCGGCGGCCCGGCCCTGGGGGCCGCGCTCCGGGAGGGCACGCCCGCCCTCTGCTACCCCCTCCGGTCGGCGTGGGGCGGCACCCGCACGATCCTGTTGTTCGCCCCGCACGAGCCGGGGAGCCCGCGGGGCGGGCTCGTCGCCGTGCTCCGGGCCGACCGGTGGATCGACGCCGTCCTGCACGCGAACGTCGCCGCGGGGTACGCGCTGGCGGTCACCGACGGGGCCGAGGAGGTGTACGCCCGCCGGGCGGCGGAGGACGCGTACCGCGGGCTGGAGCAGTCCCTCCCGGTCGACGCCGTCGGCCGCCCGTGGCGGCTCCACGCCTGGCCGACCCCCGAGGTCGTTGAGGGGGAGAGGACACCGCTCCCGGCCCTGTCGCTGGCGGTGGGCCTCCTGGCCACGACGCTCCTCACGCTCGCCGCCGCCGCGGTCCGGGCCACCCGCCGGCACGCGGCCGACCTCGAGCGGGAGATCCGCGAGCGGGAGGCGGCGCAGGGCGCGCTGCAGCGGAGCGAGGCCCTGCACCGGTCGCTGACCGAGAACCTGGACCAGGGGGTGTACCTCAAGGACCGGGACGGCCGGTTCCTCGCGGCCAACCCGGCCTTCTGCCGCCTGGTCGGGCGGGGCGCGGCCGACGTCGTCGGCCGGACCGAGGCCGAACTGTTCGCCGCCGACCCCGACGCGGCGGCCCACGCCGCGGACGACCAGCGGGCGCGGGCCGAGGGCCGGGCCGAGGGCGAGCGGACCGTCGCGGTCGCCGGCGCCCCCCGCGTCGTCCGGTACACGCTGACGCTGCTGCGGGACGGGAGCCTCCTCGGGCTCACTTGGGACGTCACCGAGTGGCGGGCCGTCGAGGCCCAGTACCGCCAGGCGCAGAAGATGGAGGCGTTCGGGCAACTGGCCGGCGGCGTCGCCCACGACTTCAACAACCTGCTCACCGTCATCAACGGGTTCACCGACCTGCTCCTCGAAGGCCTCCCCGCGGGGGGGGCGCTGCGGGAGGCGGCCGGCGAGGTCCGCAACGCCGGCGAGCGCGCCGCGGCCCTCACCGCCCAGCTCCTGGCGTTCAGCCGCAAGTCGATCGTCGAGCCGAAGGTCCTCGACCTCAACGACGTGGTGGCCCAGGTCGGGAAGATGCTCGGGCGGCTGATCGGCGCGGACGTGGTCCTCGCGACGGACTTGGCCGACGGGCTGCACCGGGTGCGGGCCGACCGGGGCCAGGTCGAGCAGGTGGTGGTCAACCTGGCGGTGAACGCCCGCGACGCCATGCCCCGGGGCGGCCGGCTGACCGTGCGGACGCGGAACGTCGAGGTCGCCGCGGGGGCGGACCGGCGGCCCGGCCGGTACGCCGAACTGGCGGTGTCCGACACCGGGACCGGGATGACCGACGGGGTGCGGGCGAAGCTGTTCGAGCCGTTCTTCACCACCAAGGGCGTCGGCCAGGGGACCGGGCTCGGGCTGGCGACCGTCCACGGCATCGTGTCCCAGGCCGGCGGGCACGTGGGGGTCGAGACCAAGCTCGGCGAGGGGACGACGTTCTCGGTGCTGCTCCCGGCGGTGGACGGCCCGGACCCCCGGGCCCCCGGCCCGCGGGCCGGCGCCGGCCCCGGCGCGCCCCGCGGCTCGGAACTCGTCCTCCTCGTCGAGGACGAGCTGGCGGTGCGGCGCCTGGCGCGGGCCGCCCTGGAGGGCGTGGGATACCGGGTGCTGGAGGCCGCGAGCGGGGCCGAGGCGGTGCGGATCGCCGACGGGTGCGCGGACCCGATCGACCTGTTGGTGACGGACGTGGTGATGCCCGGGATGGGGGGCCGGGACGTGGCCGCGGCCCTCCGCGCCCGCCGCCCGGTGACCCGGGTGCTCTTCGTCAGCGGGTACACCGACGGGGCCATTGTCCCGCACGGGGTGGACGGCGACGGGGTCGCGTTCCTCCAGAAGCCTTACACCCCCAGGTCCCTGGCCCGGAAGGTGCGGGCCGTCCTGGACGGGCTGGACGGGCTGGACGGCCGTGACGGCTCGGACGGGGCCGCCGGGGCCCCCGACCCCGTCCCCTGACGGCGCGACAGGGCCGCACCCGCCCCGCGTTCGCGTGATACCCGCCCCCGGCCCGCTTCGCTTATCCTTCAATTACCTTTCATTGATCGGTCGCGGTGGCGACACGCCCGTTCTGCCGCCGCCCACAGGTCCGGACCCGCACCGCAACGACCCCGGCGTTCGCCGCACAGGAGAGTACCGTGCCCCGCTCCCGTCCCACGCGTGGGTTCACGCTCATCGAGTTGCTGGTGGTCATTGCCATCATCGCCATCCTCATCGGTCTGCTGCTGCCGGCCGTGCAGAAGGTCCGCGAGGCCGCCGCGCGGGTGCGGTGCAGCAACAACCTGAAGCAGTGGGGCTTGGCGGTCCACAACTACCACGACTCGACCGGCGCGATCCCGATGGGCGCGACGAGCACCCCGCGGCACACCTGGGTCGTCTACCTGTGGCCGTACGTCGAGCAGTCCGCCATCGCCGCCCAGTACGGCAACACCGAGACGCAGCGGTTCGATCAGCCCCCCGCGACCGTTGTCATGGACACCCGCTCCCCGGTCGGCACCCAAATCCCGATCTACTTCTGCCCGAGCGACCGGCCCGGCGCGTACTGGAAAGGGGACCAGTTCTATCGGAGCCGGTGCAACTACGTCGTGAACTGGGGGAACGTGACCTCGACCGGCACCTCGGCCGCGGGCCGGGCCCCGTTCGGGTGGACCAACGGGAGCACGGTCGTCCCGTGGCGGACGCGGCTGACCGACGTGAGCGACGGCACGAGCAACACGCTGCTCCTCGCCGAGGTGCTGATCGCCAAGGGTGACACGGACTTCGACGGCCGCGGCGACTCCCTGAACGACGACTCCGCGTTCGCCAACTTCCAGTTCATGACGATCAACACCCCCAACACGACGACGCCGGACAACAACGTCTGCGTCGCGACGACCGACCCGCTCATGCCCTGCACCGCCGGGGGGGCGCAGCAGGCGGCCCGGAGCCGGCACACCGGCGGGGTGAACGCGGTGCTGGCCGACGCCAGCGTGCGGTTCGTCCGCAACGGGACCCCGCAGCCGAACTGGCAGGCCGCGGGCACCATGAACGGCGGCGAAGTGCTGTCCCTCGATTGACCCGATCACCCGGAGGATCACCCATGTTCGCGGTACGCATTGCGGCAACGGTCGGGTTCCTGGTCGGCCTGGGGGCCGCCGCCGGGTGCGGCAGCGGCGACGCGCCGTCGGCCGAGGTCAGCGGGTCCGTCACCTTCGACGGGAAGCCGGTCGAGGAGGGCGGCATCTCGTTCAACGCGGCCGACGGCAACGCGCCGGGCGGCGGGGGTGTCATCAAGGGGGGGAAGTACACCGCCACGCGGGTGCCCATCGGGGCGACCAAGGTGAGCATCACCGCGGTAAAAGTGGTGGGGCAGAAGAAGGCCTACGACGCGCCGGACAGCCCCATGACGCCGATCACCGAGCCGCTGCTGCCGGCGAAGTACAACACGGCGACCGAGCTGCGGTACGACGTGAAGCCCGGCACGCAGACCAAGGACTTCGACCTCAAGAAGTGAGCGGGCGGGACGCACCGATTTGGCGGCACAGGCCTCTGGCCTGTGATGGCGAACACAGGCCAGAGCCTGTGCCGCCAACGGCAAGCAAAGTTCAGCGGGCGGTCAGTTCCACTTGGCCACGTCGGACAGCGCCCGGGAGAGCAGCTTGCGGACCTCGGGGGCGTCGTCGGCGTCGGGCGCGGCCGCGAGGTAGTGCCGCAGGTGGTTCACGGCCGCCCCGCACCGGTCGGCCTGCACGAGCAGCAGGCCCAGGTCGCGGCGCTGGTCCGGGTCGTGCGGGAGGAGTTGGGTGAGCCGGCGGGCGACGCGGGCGGCCCGGAGGTGCGACCGGTCCGCGATGTACGCCGTCTTCAGGTTGTTGAGCATCCGCAGCACGAACGCGCCGGGCGGAGTGGCGGCCAGCGCCTCGGGCGTGGCCTCGAACTGCTGCCCGGTGATCGCGGACACCACCGCCTCGCACGCGTCGGTGTCGAGGAACTGCCCGCCGTTGAACGGGTCGAAGATCACCTCGCGGCCGCTGTCGTCCACGGCCTTCGCGACGAAGTGCCCCGGCAGCGCGACCCCCACCACGTTCAACCCGGCCCGGGTGCCGACCGCGACCGCCAGGAGCGACAGCGTGATCGGCAGCCCGACGTGCCGGTCGAGCACCTTGTTGAGGTAGCTGTTCCGCGGGTCGTAGTAGTGCGCGGAGTTGCCGGCGAACCCGCTCTCGTCGAACAGGAACGTGCAGAGTTCGGCGGTGCGGGCGGTCAGGGAGCCGGTGAGCCGGGGCCGGAGTTCCGCGGCGAGCCGGTCGATGCGGCGGAGGTAGGCCCGCGGGCTCATCTGCGAGTAGGCGTCGCGGGCAATGAGCAGCGCGACCCGGGCCAGATCGACGGGGTGGTTCGGGTTCTCGGCGAGTGCGGTGAGAGCGTCGGAGAGCTTCATGCCCCCATTATATCACCGGTCGGGGGGTGGGAGGTGGGGGCGGGGCGCCGGGAAACCCGGGACGGGGCAACCGCCCGGGTCCTTCCCACGACCCGCCACCAACCCACGCACCAGCGAAATTACGCGTTGTAGCCGATCAGGTCCCAGCCCTTGCGGTACTCGCGGCGGATGAGCGGGGCGGCCTCCTTGATGTCGGCGACGCCCTTCTCGCCGTCCCAGCTGAACGGCTTACCGGTGCGGATCGCGACGTTGCCGAGGAGGAACGCCGCGGTGAGCAGCCCGCCGTAGTCGAAGTTGGCCAGCGCCAGCTCGGGCTTGTTGGCCTTGATGGCCTCAACCCACTCCTTCTTCTGGCCGCCGTCCCCGCCGTTGTTGACCGGCATGGTCTCGGGCTTGGTGCCGCCGTTGGTCACCTCGCCGGTGCTGAAGAACACCTCGTTGCCGTAGTCGCTCGGGGAGTACGCGAGCCCCTTGCTCCCGACGACGATGGACCCGCTGTCCACGAGCGGCTTCTTCGACATCGCGGTGGCCTTGGCGACCAGCTCCTCGGGCGGCAGCACCTTCTTGCCGTCCCGCTTGCCCTCGTACCAGTGGAGCTTCAGGGCCGGCATCTTGTCGCGGGCCGGGAAGTCCATGACGACGTGGGCGAAGCTCGGGCACGTCAGCGGGTTCACGTCGCCGGCCTCGGCCGAGATGCGGACCGGGTGGGCGAGGTTCAGGCCCATGAACGCCATGTTGGCGGTGTGGCACGCCATGTCGCCGATCGCGCCGGTGCCGTAGTCCCAGAACCCGCGCCACGCGAACGGGTGGATGCCCTGCGCGTAGGGCCGCTCGGGGGCCGGGCCGATGAAGGCGTCCCAGTTCACGCCCTTCGGCGCGTCGGCCGCCTTGGGCGGGTTCGCGTCGGTCACCTTCGGGGCCTGCGGCCAGATCGGCCGGTTGGTCCACACGTGGACCTCGGTCACGTCGCCGAGGGTGCCGGCCCGGAGCAACTCGGCGCCGCGGCGGAGCCCGTTGCCGGTCGTCCCCTGGTTGCCCATCTGGGTGCAGACCTTGTTCTTCTTCGCCTCGGCCCGCAGCAGGTGCGCCTCGGCCACGTCGTGGGTCAGCGGCTTCTGGCAGTACACGTGCTTGCCGGCCCGCATCGCCAGGACGCTGGGCAGCGCGTGCGTGTGGTCCGGGGTGCTGACGACGAACGCGTCCACGTTCTTGAGCAGCGCCTGGTCGTCGAAGATCTTGCGGAAGTCGGAGAACGTCTTGGCCTCGGGCCACTTCTTGACCTTCGGCGCGAGCTTGCCCTCGTCCACGTCGCACAGGACCACGACGTCCATCAGTTCGCCGGCTTGGTCGATGTCGCTGGAGCCCTTGCCGCCGACGCCGATGCCGCCGACGCGGAGCTTCTCGTTGGCCCGGAACACGCGGGCCTGCGAGACGGCCGGGGCGAGGTGGAGGTAGCCGAGCGAGGCGGCCGACGCGGCGAGCGCCTGCCGCCGGGTGATCCGACGAGCCATGTGAGAGGTCTCCGAGGAGTAGCGGGCGAGGGAACCGGGAAGGTTCGGGGGGGCGGTGATGAGGTGAGTGTAAACACGCGGGCGCCGCGGGGCAACAACGAAGGCGGCAGATCGGAGCATCGCCCCATCCGTCCGGGCGCGCCGCTCGTCGGATACTGCGAGGACACACGGCACTCCAACGAGGGGCTCACATGCTCACGCGGTTCGCGGCGGTCTGTGCGGGGCTGGTGGTCGCGGCGGCGGCGCTGGCGGCGGACGAAACACTGACGATCCAGGTGGTCGAGACCAAGCTGTTCGCTGTCGAATCCCTCACGCTCCGGGAGCCCACCAAGGCCGGCAAGGAGAAGACGCACACGGTGACCGCGTTCGGAAAACCAAACACGATTCGCGGCGAGGGGCCGTTCGAGGTGTTCGTGAAGCCGAAGGGCGGCATCCCCGTGCGGGTCGCCGAGAAGCTCCGCATCGAGGCGAGCGGCGTTCACAAGTTCGAGATCGCCGACCTGCTCGGCTCGGTCGAGGTGTTCGGCGACAACTTCCCGCGGGCTGCGAAGGTGGTGCTCACCGACGTGAAGGACGACGGCCCCGGCGAGAAGGGGCACGTCGCGGTGCAAGAGGCGAAGGAGTACCGCGTCGAGATGGCCGCGCCGCCCGGCACCTACGCCGTGTGGGTGGTGCCGGACAACGGCGCGAAGCCGCAGCGGGTCGTGGACAACGTCCGCGTCCACGCCGGCCGCAGCACCCGCGTCGGCGACTGACGGCGAACCGGTGACCACGAGGAGCCCCCGGCGAGCCGGGGGCTCCTCACATTCCCGGGCGGAGTGCGGTACAATCTTCCCGGTCCACTGGCGAATATCAGGTCGCACGGAGGCCCGCACCAATGACGAGCGTTCCCGAAGCGCGGGTGTCGGTCCCGCAGCGACTCTGGCGCGCGCTCCTCGGCCTTTGCCTCGGCTGGGTGTGGAGTTCCGTTCTCGGGCTCGCGTGCCTCGGAGTCGTTGCGGCCTGGTACGGCGGGATCGACACCGGCCTCTCCCGGGTCAAGGACGCTCCGTGGGGGGCGACCGCGGTCTGCGGGCTGTTCGGTGCCGTTGCCGCGATCTACGCCGCCAGCGCCGTCTCACCGTTCATGGTCGGGGGCGGCCTTCGTTGGCCGGTGCGGACGAGTTCGTTCCTCGCCGCACTCGTTGGGGCGGTCGTCGGCGCGCTCGACGGCGCCCTCGTCGGCGACGCCGCCGAGCCGGGTGCCGAGGGCCGAAAGGCCGCCGCGGAACTGGCCGTCGAACTCGGTATCGCCGGGGGTATCGTGACCGGGCTCGTCGTGGGATACTGGCTCACGCGCCGCGCCCCTCATCTCCGAGCGATCCGGCCCGTATCCTGACGGGACGCCCACGACCCGCACACGAGCGTCAAAGGAGATGCGATGGCCGAACCCCACCCGTTCCTCCGCGAGACGGAAACCGCGGTCCCGATCGTGCGGCTGCCCGGCGAGGGGCCCGCGGTCGGCGTCCTGCGGTCGAAGAGCGTGTTCAAGGTGCTCCCCGAGCAGACCGGCGGCGCGTACGCGGTCCTCGAGCAGGACATTCCCGCGGGCCACGGGCCGCCGCTGCACGTCCACAAGCACGAGACCGAGATCTTCTACGTCCTCGACGGCCAGTTCGAGCTGACCCTCGGCACCGACAAGCTGACCGCCGGGCCCGGTGCGATGGTCGTCGCCCCCCGCGACATCCCGCACACGTTCCGCAACGCCGGCACCGGGCCGGGCAAGTTGCTCCTGACCGTGATCCCCGGGCGGTTCGCGAACTACTTCCTCGAAGTCGACGCGGTGCCCGACCACGACACCGCGGCGGTCAAGGCGCTGTGCGCCAAGTACGGCGTCGAGATCCTGACCTGACCGGCAACAAGCCCGCGGCTCGCAACCCCTCCCTCCCGGCGCGCCCCCATGTCCGAGTTCCGCGACCGCGAGCACTTCATCCCGGTCCGCGCCGCGGACCTGGCCGGGTTCCTGTGCGCCGACACCGGCCCGGACGGCACCCGCCCCCTCGCGCCCGACGAGCAGGCCGCGTTCCGCCGGTTCACCCGCAGCGTGTTCGGCCACGTTCACATCAGCTACCTGGGCGAGATCCGCCAGCTCAAGGAGACCTACGCGGCGTTCGACCCGGACGCCGACCCGAAGCCCCTCGCGGCCCTCAGGCCCGAGGAGCGGGCGGCCGTGCTCGCCAAGCTGTTCGCCACCTTCACCCACCTCATGGAGCGGGCCAACTACGTCCGCCTGTCCCGCGAGGAGATGGAGGCGATCATGAGCGGGGCCAGCGAGTGGGGCGTGGACCTCGACGTACCCTGGGACGCGTTCGAGCGGGTCGAGGTGTTCTACCGCGGCAAGGGGTTCGGCAAGCGGACCCGCCGGCACCCGATTCTCCGGTGGAAGGCCACCGAGGTGAAGGTGCCGACGTTCGCCCGCGTCGCCGTCATCTTCAAGCAGCAGCCGCACCGCCGGCTCGGCCCGGACGCCGACGTGAAGAGCGTGTTCCTGAAGCTGTTCAAGGACATCCCGCAGATGGACATCGAGATGCTCGTCCCGGGCGGCCGGATCCGCATGCCGCGGTTCGACCGGCTCAAGCTCGGCGGCTCGGTCACCAGCACCATCGGGTACGTGGGGTGGAAGCTCTGGGAGAGCCTCTCGACGATCACGACCGCGATCGTCACCGGGAGCGTGATGGCCCTGTACGGCCCGATCGTGCTCATCGCCGGGTACGGGTACAAGACGTGGTACAGCTTCCAGGTGTCGCGGCAGACATACACGCTGCAACTGACGCAGAGCCTGTACTACCAGAACCTCGACAACAACGGCGGGGTCATGTTCCGGCTCCTCGACGAGACCGAGGAGCAGGAGGTCCGTGAGATCCTGCTGGGGTACTTCTACCTGTGGCGGTACGCCGGCGAGACCGGGTGGGCGGCCCCGGAGATCGACGACTACGTCGAACTCGACCTGGAGCGGCGGCTCGGCCTGGAGGTCGACTTCGAGATCGGCGACGCGCTCCAGAAGCTCGTCAAGGCCGGCCTCGTCACCGAGCGCGACGGCCGGTACCACGCCGTGCCCCTCGCCGACGCCCAGGCCCGCCTCGACCACCTCTGGGAGCGGTACGCCCGCGCCGACGGGTGACCGGGGATTAACCACTGAGGCACAGCGGCACAGAGAAATACAAAGAGCGGGAGACGGGTTGAACGGACTCGTTCTCTCCCGTTTTCTCTGTGCCTCTGTGGTTAATCCTCGGTCCGAGGTTCCGCTATGTTCCCCGAGTCGCTGCTCGCCGACCGCACCAGGGCGGTCGAGATTTCCGGCATCCGCAAGATCTTCGAGCTGGGCAAGTCGCTCAGGGACCCGGTGAACTTGAGCATCGGGCAGCCCCACTTCGACGTGCCCGAGCCGATCAAGGCCGCGGCCCGGGCCGCCATCGACGGCGGGCACAACGGGTACGTCGTCACCCAGGGCGTCCCGCAACTGCGCGACAAGCTCGTCGCCGACGCGGCCGCCCGGTTCCCCGGCCAGGACCGCGACGTCATCGTCACCAGCGGCACCAGCGGCGGGCTGCTCCTGGCGCTGTTCGCGGTCGTGAACCCCGGCGACGAGGTCGTCACCCCCGACCCGTACTTCGTCGCGTACCCGAACATGGTCGCGCTCGCCGGCGGCAAGCTCGTGACCGTGGACACGTACCCCGACTTCCGCGTGGACCCCGAGAAGGTGCGGGCCGCGATCACCCCGCGGTCGAAGGCGATCCTCCTCTCGACCCCGTCGAACCCGACCGGCGCGGTGATCGACCCGGCCGCGCAGAAGGCGCTCGTCGAACTGGCCCGCGAGCGCGGCATCCTGCTCATCAGCGACGAGATCTACCGGGCGTTCCACTGCGACGGCCCCCCGCACAGCCCGGCGGCGTACGACCCGAACGTGCTGGTCGTCGAGGGGTTCGGCAAGACCTACGGCATGACCGGGTGGCGGCTCGGGTGGGTCCACGGGCCGAAGCGGCTGGTGCAGGAAATGGCCAAGATGCAGCAGTTCACGTTCGTGTGCGCGCCGAGCATCGTGCAGTGGGGCGGCGCGGCGGCGCTGGACTTCGACGTGACCGGGATCGTGGCCGACTACAAGCGGAAGCGCGACCTGCTCGCCGCCGGGCTCCGGGGCCACTACGACTTCGAGCTGCCGGGCGGCGCGTTTTACCTGTTCCCGAAGGCCCCGTGGGGCACCGGCACCGAGTTCGCGACCGCCGGCATCAAGGAGAACCTGCTGGTGATCCCCGGCGGCGTGTTCAGCGGTCGCGACACGCACTTCCGCATCTCGTACGCCGCGAGCGACGAGACCCTGCACCGCGGCATCGAGATCCTGACGCGCATGGCGAAGCGGTGAGGGGTCGAGCGGGGGAAAACACAACGGGGGGCGCGAGCCCCCCGTTCTCGTTGCGGCCGGGTTCGGGCCCGGGTCACCGCATGAACATGCGGGCGACGAAGAACGCGCCGACCATCAGCACGACGACGACCATCACGAGGCCGAGTTGGCCCAAGCCCTCGCCGCCACCGCCGCCACCGCCGCGCCGCGACTGGCCGCCGCGGACGGAGTTGCGGGTCGGTTCCTCCTCGGCCCACTCGCTCGCCTCGGCCTCTTCCTCGATGGGGTCGGGGGGCGGCGGGGCCTTGGCCCGCTGGGGCGGCCCGCTCGTGGCCGCACGGGTCGGCATCTTCGGGCCGCCGCGGGGGCTCTCCATGGCCGGGGCACGCACCGGCATCGCGCCGGCGTCGACCTCGTCGTCGTCCACGGGCGGGGGCGGCGGGACGTGGAGCGCGGCCCGGTTCGACCCGGCCCGGGTCGGAACCGGCGGGGGCGGCGGGGCGGACCGACTCGGAGCCGGCGGGGCCGGGTTCCGCGTGGGGGCCGGCGGGGCGGTCGGGCTGGCGCGGCCCCCGAAGGCCGGGGCCGGGGTGGTGGTCGGCCCCTTCGGGGGCAGGCCGGGCATCTTCGGGCCGGACCCGCCGCCGAGCCGGTTCCCGGGCCGGCTGCCCAGCGCGGGCATCGCGCCGCTGGAGCCCGTGCCGGCACCGCCGCGCCCGGGGACGCCGCCGGGGACCGCGGCCGGGTCGCCGACGAACGGCTCCAGCGCCTCGACCAGCTCGTCGCACCCGCTGAACCGGGCCTCCGGGGTCTTGGCCATCAGCTTGCGGACGATCTCGACCAGCTCGTCGGGGACGTCCGGGGCCAGCTCCCGGATCGCCATCGGGTCCTTGGTCTGGTGCGCCATCATCTTCTCGACGGCGCTGCCCTCGGGGAACGGGACCCGGCCCGTGAGGCAGTAGTAGAGGACGCACCCGAGGCTGTACTGGTCGCCGGCCGGCGTGCGGTTGGTCGGCTCCATGATGCTCTCGGGGCTCGCGCAGTCGAGCCCGCTGGTGAGCGTGTTGGCGGTCGACATCGTGTCGACGAGGCTCTCGCCCTCGTTCTCGACGAGCAGCGAGCCGATGCCGAAGTCGAGGATGCGGGCCTGGTTGTCGTCGCCGATCATGACGTTCGACGGCTTCACGAGCCCGTGGAACAGGCTGTTCTGGTGGGCGTCGGTGAGCCCCTGCGCGATCTGGAGGGCGTAGAGGGCCGCCTGGTTGGGGGGCAGCTTGCCGTTGTGCTGCACCATCGACTCGAGGGTGTTGCCCTCGACGAGCGGCCACACGAGGTAGTGCAGGCCGCCGGCGGTGCCGACGTCCATGAACGGGATGACCGCGGGGTGCGAGAAGTTGGCGAACGACCGCACCTGGCGGCGGGCGAGGCGGACGTTCCACATGCTCCGGCGGGGGAGCACCTTCACGGCGTACAGGTTGGCGTCGTTCTTTGAGCTGGCCTTGTACACCTGGCCCATGCTCCCCGAGCCGATGGCGTCGAGGAGCACGTACGGCCCGAGGACCAGGCCGGCCGACTTGCTGTTGAGGACCCGCTCGGCCTGGAAGTTGGTCAGCGTCCCGTGGTTGACGAGGTACTCGGCGAGGGCCGGGGCCTCCGCCCGGGGGTTCTTCCGCAGGAACTCCCCGACGATCGTATCGAGTTGGCCGCGGTCGATCAGGCCACTCCGGCGGAGGTCCCAAACGAACCACTCACACGCGCCGAGGTCACCGGTCACCATGATCGGGGTCATCCTTCGCAGGGTCGGGAGGCGGCCGCGCGGTTGGTTCGGGACCAAATCCGGACGCATTCCCGACGGGTGTTCTGTGGGCACGTAAAATTAGGACGGTTTTTGGGCCTGTCAAACCATTGCGGGTCCGATTTCAGGCCCAACCCGACCCTCCCCGCGGGTCGTGACGGGACCTTCCTGCTGGTCCCGCGTTCGTTCGGCCCCCGCCGCCGCGGGTCGGCCCCCGCCCGGAGCCCGCCTCGGTCCCCGTTCGAGGCGGCCCCCGGACGCGGGGAGCGGGTCGGTGTTAGCGGCGCGGCCGTAGTCAAGATCGTAAACCCCAAGTCGCGATTTGTCGAGAGGTTGGTTCCCGAGAGATTGCCCGGCCGCGCCCCGGGTTCCCGCTAGACTACTCCGTACACAGGCCGAGACCGCCGTCCCCATCAGGATTCCCATATGGCCCTCGATCCGTACATGTCGTGCCCGTGCGGCAGCGGCAAGAAGTTCAAGTGGTGCTGCGCCTCGTACTACCCCGAGGTCGAGCGGGCGCTCGCGCTGGAGCAGCAGGCCCAGCACGGGGCCGCCCTCGCCGCCATGAAGGACCTCACCACCAAGCACGCCGACAAGGCCGCGGTCTGGGGGTACTACGCCCAGTTCCTGTACAACTCGGGCCAGGCCGAGCCGGCCGAGGAGGCCGTGTCGCACGCGCTGAAGCTGGACCCGAACTTCGGCATGGCGCACTTCCTCCGCGCCCAGTTCCGCGAGAACGAGGGCGAGCTGATCGGCGCGCTGCTCCTCTACCGGAAGGCAGCCGACTCGTACGACCCCGAGGCCCACGACGCCCTCACCAACGTCTACCTGAAGGTGTACCAGCACGAGACGATGCTCAACCGCCCGGTGGCGGCCCGCGCGGCCCTCGAGCGGGCGGTCCACTTCCAGCCCGGCGTCGCGGAGCTCCGCGAGCAACTGGAGGCCGAGTTCGGCGAGGAGAGCCCGCTGCCGGTCGCGGCCCGGAAGAAGTACGCGTTCCGCCCGACCGCCAAGCCGGTCTCCGCGGCCCTCGCCACCGGCCGCCTCGGCGACGCCCGCAAGGCGTTCGAGCAGCTCACCGCCCTCACCCCGGACGACCCGGCCGCGTGGTTCAACCTGGGCGTCGTCCTCGCGTGGCTCGGCGAGCAGCCGAAGGCCGTGGACGCGCTCCAGAAGGCCATCGACCTGGACGGCGACGACCGCCGGGCCGAGGAGGCCGGCGCGCTGGTCGAGGTGCTCCGGTGCGGGCACGGGATGGAGGCCGATTCGGACCACGTCGCGCACGGCTTCATCATGCCGATCCGCGAGCCGAACGCGGTCATGCAGGTGCTCCAGGCGTGGGGCAAGAGCGGCAAGCTCCGCGGGGTCCGCAGCGACCCCGAGCGGGGGCTCATCATGGGCGTCATCGTCGAGGAGATGCCGTCGCTCCTGGCCGTCGGGGGCTCGACCCTGGCCCGGGTCGCGGCCAAGCTCATCGTCGCCGGCGGCGCGATCCGCGTCACCCACCCGAACCGCGAGTCGGCCGCGAAGGTGGCCGACGAGATGCGGGCCAACCTGCAGCTCGCGGTCGAGGCCCCGCAGGAGACGACCACCCCGATCAGCCTCGGCGACGTGGCCCTGGAGGCGCTGGCCCAGCCGGTGCAGACGTCCGACGTTTCGGTGATGGAGGGCAAACTGAGGGACCACGCCCGGAACTACTTCGAGAACGTCTGGATCCACCGCCCGCAGAAGGCGCTGGCCGGGAACGCGCCGGTCGACGCGGTCGGCAGCTCGAACCTGCGGAAGCGGGTGTTCGGCGTCATCAAGTTCATGGAGGACTGCTTCGACGCGGTCACCCCGCACAAGCAGATCGGCGAGCAACTGGTGCCGATCGACGTGTACTCGTTCGACGCGCTGCGGCACAAGCTCGGGCTCGAGTACGTCGCGGCCGACCCGCCCAAGGTGAGCGTCCCGGCGGAGCCCGCCGCGCCCGCCCCGGTGGCGGCCGCCGCGGCGCCGGCACCCGAGGCCGCTGCGCCCGCCGCCCCGGCCCCGGCGGCCGCGCCCAAGAAGCGCGACATCGCTGCCATGAACGCCGGAGAGTTGGCGGCGCTCGACCTCGCGTCGCTGTCGGTCGACGAGACCGAGCAGGCGATGCGGGCCGCGCTAAAGCTCGACGCGAAGGAACTGGCGGTCGCGTTCGCGCAGGCCGGCGTGCTGAAGCCGTTCGACCCGACCCGGCCGGACCGGTACCCGCTGTACGCGGCCGCGATCACCGGCGCGTCGGTGGCCGGCGACCTCGCGAAGGCCGTCGAGCTGTCGGAGCAGGGGGAGAAGTACGACGCCGAGCACAACGGCGGCTCGCGGGCGCTCGACTACGGCCTGAAGCGGGCGCAACTGTTCGTGAAGATGAAGGACGCGGACAAGGCCACGGTCGCGTTCGACGCGATCATCGCGCGGCACCCGGACGAGGGGAAGTTCTACACCGCGGCCGCCGAGGAGATGCTGCGGTTGAAGCAGGGGGCGAAGGCCCTGGGCTTCGCCGAGCGCGGCCTCGCCAAGGCGAAGGAGCAGGGCAACGGCGACCTGGAGGGCCACTGCCAGGAGCTCATCGCCGCCGCGAAGAAGGTGTCGTGACACCGAATTCGAGTGATCCGTACCCGTCGCACCGTGTGTTCTTGCCCTCCCCACTTGGTGGGGGAGGGTGCCGAGGCTCGGCGAGCCGGGTGGGGGGGATGCCTTTACGAGTCGCGCAGCCATCCCCCACCCGCCACTCGAAGACTCGTGGTGACCTCCCCCACAAAGGGGGAGGTCAAGACAACCACAGCTCCTGATCTCCCAGACCTGGTATGAGCCGGGAGCTCGCACGGTAGGCGACTCGCTCCGCGAGTCGCGCCCCGGCACTCCCGAGGTTCCCGGCCGGTTCCGAAGTGCGGCTGGAGTCACTCGCGGAGCGAGTGACCCACTCTCTGGGGCGACAGGCCCGATTCCCCCGATTCCGCTTCATCCCCGGGTCCGGCGCGCGAACAATACGGTAGAGTTCAGTGTCCCGACAGTAGGAGCGGAACCGCCGGTCCGGGAGGGCGTCCGATGTTCGCCACACTCGCCAGGGTTCGTGTGCTCGTTGCGGCCCTCGCGCTGGCGGTTGCCGCCGCGCCGGCCGCCGCCGCGCCGGTCCCGTCGTCGCTCGCGACGCGGACGACCGAGGCCGCGCACACCGACGCGGCCGCCGACGCCCCGCCCGCCGGGAGCCCCGAACTGGGCGTCCTGCTCATCATCGGCGTCGTCGCGGTGCTGATCTTCATGGCGTGGCTCCTGTCCCGCGTCGGCGACGAGTCCTCGGGGACCGACGGCACCATGGTCTGAGTTCTGGTTTCGCGTTGAGGGGGTGAGGCGCACCCCCTCGCTGGCGCTCGGGGTTCGCCCGAACCGCCGGCCGCACCCCCGTCCCGCCCGGCGCCCGCCCGGCCGCGGAACCGCCCCCCTCGATAGAATCCGGTTGCCTTCGCACGTCGCGCAGCTTACATCAATGCGGTCGGCTTACAAATTTTCCACTCCCACGAACGGAGCGTCTCATGTCCGCGTTTTACGTCGGCGAGGGCCTGGTCATTGAGGGCAGCGACCTCGACAACGTGGCCCACATTGACCTCCTGATCGGGCCGAAGGACGGCCCCGTTGGCGCCGCGTTCGCCAGCGCCCTCGCCAACCAGAGCGCCGGGCACACGAACCTGCTCGCGGTCGTCTCCCCGAACATCCCGGCCAAGCCCGCGACCGTCACCGTCACCAAGGTGACGATGAAGAAGTCGGCCCAGGTCATGCAGATGTTCGGCCCGGCCCAGGCCGCGGTCGCCCGCGCCGTCGTTGACAGCGTCGTCGAGGGCGTGCTCCCCAAGGACAAGGCCGAGGACTGGGTCATCGTCTGCGGGGTGTTCATCGCCCCGAGCGCCAACGACAACAAGAAGATCTACAAGAACAACTACGAGGCCGTGAAGCTCGCGATCAGGAACGCGATGAAGGCGTCGCCCTCGATCGAGGAGATCATCGCCAAGAAGGACACCAAGCACCCGTTCGAATGACCCCGAAGTCAGAGGGGGAGTGGGGGAGACACGGAGAGGGGGAGTGAAGGCACCCGCTCCGGCTTTCCTCCCCTGCTCCTTGTCTCCGTGTCTCCCCCTCTTTCGACAAGCGATGGGACATGAGCGACAAGCCCACGATCCTCGTCCAGCTCGACACCGACCCGCTCCCGAGCGTGTTCGACCGCGTCGTCGCCGTCGACGCCGGGGCGCAGCACGTCTTCAGCTACGGCGGCGTCACCCCCGACACCGTGACCCCGCTCGTCCACGGGTGCATCTTCACCCGCGGGGTGAAGGACCTGCACCGCACCGCGATCTTCGTCGGCGGGTCCGACGTGGCGGCCGGCGAGGCGCTCGTCGCCGCGGTGCGGGCCGCCCTCGACCCGTTCCGCGTCTCGGTGCTGCTCGACTCCAACGGCGCGAACACGACCGCCGCCGCCGCGGTCCGGGCCGCGAGCCGCCACCTCGACCTGGGGACCGCCAAGTCGCTCGTCCTCGGCGCGACCGGGCCGGTCGGCCAGCGGGTCGTGCGTCTGCTCGCCCGGTGCGGCGGGCACGTCCGCGTCGGTTCGCGGCACAAGGACAAGGCCGAGGCCGTGTGCGCCGCGGTGCGGAAGTTCGTCCCCGACGCCAAGCTCGAAGCGGTCGGCGTGAGTTCGTCGGCCGACGGCCCGCCGGCGCTCGACGGGCGGGCGCTGGTGATCGCGGCCGGCGCGGCGAAGGCCGTGCTGCTGCCGAAGAAGATCCGCGACACGTGCAAGACGCTGAAGGTGGCGATCGACCTGAACGGCGTGCCGCCGGCCGGCATCGAGGGGATCGAGCTGTTCGACGCGGGGGCCGACCACGGCGGCACCGTGTGCTACGGCGCGATCGGCGTCGGCGGCTCGAAGATGAAGCTCCACAAGGCCGCGGTCGCGAAGCTGTTCACCGCCAACAACCTCGTCCTCGACGCAGAAGAGATCTACCAACTCGCGCTGGAAATGAAGTAAGAATCGTTGGCGGAATGAGGCGACGTTGCGGGGGCGAGGTTTGGGTAGCTGCCCCTCACCCGCGACTCGCAGACTCGTCGCGACCTCTCCCCGTAGGAACGGGGCGAGGTGGGGCTCGCCGGGCTCCTCACCAGCACCGCGGCTGGGGCGGCTCGGGAAGTGGGCCAGCCACCCCCACCTCGCCCCGTTCCTACGGGGAGAGGTCGCCGCGCCTCGCGGCGGGTGAGGGGCACCACGCTCGCCCACGCACCGGTCACGCGATCGTGTTCCGCGACCGCATCTACGTCGCCCCGCTCAGCGAACCGACACATGCCAAGCAAGCCCGGCCCGAAGCGCAAGACGAAGGCGGCCGAGCCGGCCGTGTCGCGGACGCAGCCGCCGGCCGGGATGACCGTCGAGGAGTGGCAGACGCGGCTCCGGCGGCAGTTCGGCCGCGAGCAGAAGTTCACCCTCAAGAACGTCGGCGGCGGGCTCGCGTTCTCCGACTTCCTCGTCACCAACCCCGAGTCCCGCCGCACCTACCGCGTCACGGTCCGCGGCACCGCACCGGGCGACAGCGCCTGCACCTGCCCGGACTTCGCGACCAACACGCTCGGCACCTGCAAGCACATCGAGTTCACCCTCGCGAAGCTGGAGCGGTCGCGGAAGGCCGCGGCCGAGCTGAGGGCCGGGTACTGCGCCCCGCACGCCGAGGTGGTGCTCCGGTACGGGAGCCAGCGGCGGGTGTGCTTCCGCCCGGCGGCCGAGCCGAACCCGGCGCTCGCGAAGCTGGCCGCCAAGTTCTTCGACGCCGCCGGCACCCTGAAGCCGCACGCCGTCGCCCGGTTCGACGAGTTCGCGGCGGCCGCGGCGGCCCTCGACCCTGACCTGCGGATCGGCGACGACGTGCTGGAGTACCTCGCCGAGGTCCGCGACGCCGAGGCGCGCGCCGCGAAGGTGGCCGAGGCGTTCCCGGACGGCGTCCGCAGCCCCGGCCTCGACGGGCTCCTCAAGGTGCCGCTGTACGACTACCAGCGCGAGGGGGTGCTGTTCGCGGCCCGCGCCGGCCGGTGCCTGATCGGCGACGAGATGGGGCTCGGCAAGACCGCCCAGGCGATCGCCGCCGCCGAGGTCATGGCCCGGCTGTTCGGCGTCGAGCGGGTGCTGGTCGTGTGCCCCACGTCGCTCAAGCACCAGTGGAAGAACGAGGTGAAGCGGTTCACCGACCGCACCGTGGGCGTCATCGAGGGGCTGAAGCCGAAGCGGGTCGAGGGGTTCGCCGACCCGGCCCCGTTCTTCAAGGTCACCAACTACGACACGGTCCACGCGGACCTCGACCTGATCGCCGCGTGGGGGCCGGACCTGGTCATCCTCGACGAGGCGCAGCGGATCAAGAACTGGGCCACCCGGGCGGCCCGGAGCGTGAAGCTGATCCGCTCGCCGTACGCGGTCGTGCTCAGCGGCACCCCGCTCGAGAACCGGCTGGAGGAACTCATCTCGATCGTGCAGTTCGTGGACCCGCACCGGCTCGGGCCGACGTTCCGGCTGCTCCACGACCACCAGGTCCGCGACGCGGTCGGCAAGGTGGTCGGGTACCGCGACCTGAACCGCCTCGGCCAGACCCTCGCGCCGGTCCTCGTGCGCCGCCGCAAGGACGAGGTGCTCGCGCAGCTGCCGGAGCGGATCGAGAGCACCGTGTTCGTGCCGATGACCCCGCACCAGCGCGACCTGCACACCGAGAACCAGGAGGAGGTGGCCCGCATCGTCCACAAGTGGCGGCGGTTCAAGTTCCTCTCCGAGGCCGACAAGCGGCGGCTCATGATCTCGCTCCAGAACATGCGGATGGTGTGCGACTCGACGTACCTGCTCGACCCGAAGACGGACCACGGCGTCAAGGCGGGCGAGGTCACGACGCTGCTCGACGAGGCGCTCGAACAGCCCGGCACCAAGGCGGTCGTGTTCAGCCAGTGGGTGCGGATGCACGAGCTGCTCGTGCGGGCGGCCAAGAAGAAGAAGTGGGGCCACGTCCTGTTCCACGGCGGGGTGCCGGGCCGGGACCGCGGGAAGCTGGTCGAGACGTTCCGCACCGACCCGAACTGCCGCATCTTCTTCAGCACCGACGCGGGCGGCGTCGGCCTCAACCTCCAGTTCGCGTCGGTCGTGGTGAACGCCGACCTGCCGTGGAACCCGGCGGTGCTGAGCCAGCGGATCGGCCGGGTCCACCGGCTCGGGCAGCGGAACCCGGTGCGGGTGCTGAACGTCGTCGCGAAGGGGACCATCGAGGAGGGGATGCTGTCGGTGCTGGCGTTCAAGTCGTCGCTGTTCGCCGGGGTGCTCGACGGCGGGGCCGGCGACGTGCAACTCGGCGGCACGCGGCTCACGAAGTTTATGGAGGCGGTCGAAGCCACGACCGCGGAGATCCCGCAGCCGGCCCCCGCGGAGAAGGAAGAAGCGGCCGAGGCCAAGCGCGAGTTCTCCGACAAGCCGAGCAAGACCGCGGAGGAAGAGGCGCGGGCCGGGGCCGATACCGGGGCCGACGCCGATCCGTGGGCCGCGCTGCTGCGGGCCGGCGCGGCGCTGGTCGAGCAGTTCACGAAGCCCGCCGGCGGGACCGCGGCTCCCGGGGCCGCGCCGGCGTCGCTCGTCCGCACCGACGAGAAGACCGGCGAACCGTACCTGCGGCTCCCTGTGCCGCCCCCGCAGGTGCTGGAGCAGGCGCTCGGCGCGCTCCAGGCGCTCCTCGCCGGGCTGAAGCGCTGAGGCCCCACAATCCGGGTTGACGCGGACCCCGCGGTCGCTCTATCTTCCGCCGCCCACGTTCACCCGGAGCGGCAAATGTCTGTTCGGATCTTAGTCTGTGCATTGCTCGCGATGATCGGCGGCCCGGCGACCGCGGCCGCCGGCCCGATCGCCTTCAGCGTTTCGGTCGCCACGCAACAAACCCCCGGTGCGCCGTCGCCCGGCCCGCTCGAACTCGCGTTCGACACGCAGGGGAACCTTCAACTCGCGCCGGGCGGCAGCGTCGAACTCGGGTTCGCGCGGTTCGGGCTCCCGGGCGGCCCGCAAGCGGTCGCCGGCTACGATTCGAGCACGCTGTTCAGCGTCTCCGTGACCGTGACGGACACCGCGTCGGGCCGGGCCGGCGCGCTGCGGGTCGACGGCCAGGCCGTGGACCGGTGGGACCACCGCGAGTGGGACGGCCGGTGGACGAACCCGTACCACAACATCGAGGTCGGCGACTACTGGCTCCGCGAGCCGTTCTTCGCCCGCACGAACCTCGGCGCTCACGAGTACGTCCTGCGGGTGGAGACGACCGAGGACGGGGCCGCGGCCGTGTTCTCGCTGTCCGTCGCCCCGCGGGTGACCGTGGCGAACCCCGAGCCCGCGAGCCTGCTCCTCGGGGCGATCGCGCTCCTGCCGCTCGGACTGCGGGCGCTCCGCCAGCGGCTCACCAAGGTGCGAGCACATGATCCGCGTGGCGGGGTGTGACCCCGGGACCAGTTCGCTCGACGTCCTCGCCATTGACGAGCGGAGCGCGGTCGCGCAGGTGCGGTTCGAGCCGGACGAGTTGCGCGCCGACCCGACGCTGCCCGTTCAGTGGCTCCGCGAGCACGGCCCGTTCGACGTGATCGCCGGCCCGTCGGGCTACGGCCTGCCGCTCGTTCGCGCCGCCGACTGCACCGACGCGCACCTCGAACTCATGTCTCTCGTGCGGCCCGACGAGCGGGGCAGCGCCCGCGGCGTCGGCGGGTTCACCGCGGTGTGCCGGGCGCTCCGCGACTCGGGCCTGCCGGTGGTGTTCCTGCCGGGCGTCATTCACCTCCCCACGGTCCCCGCTCACCGCAAGCTGAACAAGGTCGATCTCGGCACCGCCGACAAGCTGTGCGTGGCGGCGCTGGCCCTCGCGCGGCACGACAGCGACGAGCCGGCCGCGGTGGTCGAGTTCGGCTCGGCGTTCACCGCAGTCGTCGTTCTCAAGGACCGGCAGATCGTGGACGGGGCCGGCGGCACGGCCGGGATGATCGGCCCGCGGTCCGGCGGCGCGTGGGACGGCGAGGCCGCGTACCTGCTGTCGCCGCTCGCGAAGGCTGACCTGTTCCGGGGCGGGGTCGCCGACGCGCCGGACCGCGAGGTCGGCCGGGCGGCGTTCCGCGAGGCGTTCACGAAGACGGTGTTCGGGATGCTCAACGTCCACGGCATTCAGCACATCTACTACGGCGGCAGCCTGCTCCGGACCGACCCGGACCTCGTTCAACAGGCGCTCGGCGAGTTGCCAACGAGTTTCTTGAAGTTGCACTACGCGGGCGACCTCCCGGGCGCGTGGGTGAAGCACGCCGCACAGGGCGCGGCGGTGATCGCCAACGGGCTGGCCGGCGGCGCGTTCGCGAAGGTGGTCGACTCGCTGAAGCTCCGCGAGTCGTCCGGCACCGCGCTCGACTGGCTCACGCACCCCCGCGCGGCCGAGGTGCGGGTGTGGTTCGGGTAGCCGCGACCCGAAGGGGCGTGGGACACAGCCCGTGGCTGGTTGGGTTCGGTGGGGCAGGCATTCGTGCCTGCCTCCGAAGGCGTCTGGAGGCAGGCACGAATGCCTGCCCCACTCGAGAGTACCAATCCGACCGCCCCGGGTCAGCCCACTTCCCCCGCCCGTTGCTCGAGCACGTCGAGGATCAGCGGGTGGCGGCCGAGCGGTTCGGCGAGGGCGAACTGCACCGCGGGGAAGCGCGCCGAAAGCCGGTCGCGGGCGGCGGTCAGGTCCTCGGCGACGTGCTTGCCCGGCGAGAGGAAGTACGGCAGCAGGATCACCTCGGTCGCGCCCGCTTCGACGCACAGCACGCCGCCGCCCTCGATGTCGGGCTCGGCGAGTTCCAGGTACGACACCTGAACGAGTGAGTAGCGGCCGCGGGCCTTGAGCGCGTCGGCGACGTGGCACAGGTCGGCGTTCGCCTCCGGGCGGCGGCTCCCGTGCGCGATCAGCAGCAGTGCGGGGGTGCGTGGGGTCATGATGATAGTGTAGACGCCGCGCGGCCCCGGCGGCCGCCGTGCGTATGATATGCCCGCATGAGCGAAACCGTTCTCATTGTGGACGACGAGGAGTCCGTCCGCCGCACGTTCCAGGAGTGGCTCGCGTCGTCGGGCCTGGGCGTCGCCGTGTTCGCCGCGGCCGACGCCGAGAGCGCCCTGCGCGTCGCCAGCGAGCGGCCCATCGACCTCGCGATCCTCGACTGGAACCTCGGGTCCGGCAGCGACGGGCTGCGGCTCCTCGAAGACATCGTCGAGTTCCAGCCGGACGTCGTCGCCATCCTCGTCACCGGGTTCGCCGGGATCGCCACGCCGCTCCAGGCGCTCCGCATGGGGGTCCGCGACTACCTCGACAAGAACGCCGACCTGAACCGCGAGACGTTCCTGAAGTCGGTGCGGCACCAGCTCGACCGCATCCGCCCGGCCCGCCACGCCCGCGCCCTGAACCGCGCCGCGACCGAGTTCCGCACGGCCGTCGAGAACGTGCTCCCGCTCGTCCGCACGGCCGCGGCGTTCAACGATCCGGTGCCGCTGCCCGAGGCCGTGCGGGCGCTGCTGCGGTTCCTCATCCGCGCCACCGGCGCGACCGACGGCGCGCTGGTCGTGCGACACCTGGGACCGGACGGCACCGAGGCGCTCTCCGCGTACAATCCGGCGGGCGAGGCGCACCCGGCCGTGGGGGTCGCGTTCTCGCGGTCGCTGGCGGCGAGCGTCGTGAGCCACCAGGAGCCGATGCTGGTGAGCGGGCCGGAGGTGCTCACCGACGGGGCCGTCGAGTTGACGGCCTTCGAGGTCGGGCGGCAGTCGATCCTCGCCGCGCCGCTGCCGGTCGGGGGCGGCACGTCCGTCGTGCTGGAACTCTTCGACAAGCCCGCCCCGGGGTTCACGCCGGCCGACCGCTCGCTCCTGGGGTCCGCGACGGAAATCGGGGCCGATCTGCTCCGCCGCGCGCTCGCCGAGCGGCAGACGAGCCGATTACTCTTCGACGCCGTCGACGCGGCGCTGCGGGCGACCGCGGGGGTGACCGACGCGCTCCCCGCGGCTGCCCACCCGCTCCCGGCCGCGATGGAGCAGTTGCGGGCGGGGCTGGCCATCGACGCCAACGCGACCGCCGACCCGGAGACGACGCTGCGGCTGGTCGAGGCCGTCCGGGCGCTCGCGGTGCGGCACGGCCCGGTCGCGGTCGAGCACTGCGTGCGGATGGTCACCGACCTGCGGAAGCTCCTCGACGGCCTCACCGGAATGTGACGGCGGAACATTAACCACAGAGGCACAGAGGCACAGTGAAGGCAGGAGGCGATTCGAGGACCGGACATTTCCCTCCCGTCTTCTCTGTGCCCCTGTGCCTCTGTGGTTAGTCTTGCTGGTACCCTCATGACCGAGCCGACGGTGTTCGACGAACTGTTCGCCAAGCTCACCCCGGACCGCATCCTGAGCGACCCGCGCGCCACCGGCGCGGGTGTCACCGTCGCCGTCGTCGACTCGGGCGTCGAGCGGTCGGTCCTCGAAGCGAAGTTCGCCGCCGCCGGCACGCCGATCCTGCCGATCGAGGGGGCGGTGTTCGCCCCGACCGGCCCGCCGGCCGCGTACACCGGGCACCAGTCGAGCCCGCACGGCACCACCGTCGCCGACATCATCCTGACGCTCGCGCCCGGGGCCAAGCTGTACTCGGCCGACGTGTTCGGCCCGACCGGGAGCTGCGAGGTCGAGACCGTCATCGCGGCGCTGCGGCACGCGATCGACGTGTGGAAGGTGAAGGTGGTGAACCTGTCGCTCGGGGTGCCCGAGCACAAGCTGCAACAGCTCCCGCGGCGGCAGCAGTTGCTGCGGGCGATCGAGGAGGCGTACTTCCGCGACGTGCTGGTGTTCGCGGCGGCGCACAACGAGCACCCGATCACCCGGAGCTTCCCGGCCGCGTTCGCGACCCCGCTCATCTCGGTGGACAAGGGGGTGTTCGCGGACCCGCTCGATTTCGCGTACCGGCTGCACGACCACGTCGAGTTCCAGGCGCACGGCCGGGGGTACCTGGGGCCGTTCGCCCGCGAGCCGGCGACGAGCTGGGCGACCCCGCACCTCGCCGGGATCGCCGCCCGCATCCTCTCCCTCAAGCCCGACCTGAAGCCGTTCGAGATCAAGACGATCCTGTACTGGATGTTCCGCAGCCGCCAGGGGCCGGCCCCGGCCGCGCCGTGACGCCGCACCCGCACCGCAGTCATGCGTCGGGTGTGACACTTCCTTTGGACATCTTGGCGAGCGGGGGACGTGAGTCCCCCGGTAGAACCGCGATTCTCATTCACCGGGGGACTCACGTCCCCCGCTCGCCCAATTCGCCGACACGCACCCTTCCCCTCGCCCCGGCTGCCGGTTCCGGCGGCACCAGGTTTGCATCGGGCTCGGTGTCGCGAGCGGGGCCGTCAACCCGTCGGCCCGCTCGCGGCACAGGAGCCTCCCCGTGGTCGAGCAACGGAAACAGGTCCCCCCGACCGAGCCGAGCCAGACCGCTGGCTACCCGACCCCCGACCCGGGGGACCAGGGCAAGGGCAACGAGAGCATGGGGAACCCGGGCGGCCAGAGCCGCGGGCAGGCGGCGCACGACGAAGGTCCGGCCGCCCGCACCGTGGCCGGGCGCGACACCAACAAGGACGAGCGCGCCGACCCGGGGAACAACGCGAGCCGCCCGAAGGGCGAAGACCCCGACCGAAGTTGACGTGCGAATCACACCCGAGCGCTCCGCCCAGGCACGCGACTTCGCGTGCCTTCTTCATTCCACCAGTCGAGGAGACACACGTGCCGAACCCGAACCCCAACGAAGAGCCGACCCCGCCCGGACCGACCATCCCGACGGACGAGCCCCCGGGCCTGTTCCCGCCGCCCGCGCCGCACAACCCGTACCCGCCGGCCCCGGACCGCCCCGAGACCCCGCACCCGGTCCGCCCGGAGGCGGACCCGACCGGCGCGCCCCCGGGGCCGGCCCACGCCCCGGTCGCCCCGTCGGCGTGACCGACCCGAACCCGCGGACGCGCGGTCCGCGAACGAACGCGCGTTCTGCGAACTGGGGTGTTGCCCCGTCCCACTGAAGATGGTAAAAGCAAGGTGTTCGATTCCCGCCGCTGACCACCGGGGCCGCCCCCGGCTTGCCGACCGCCCGCTCGAACGCCCGCCGCACCCGCCACCCCCGGAGCCGCCCACATGCGGTTCTGCCTCACCATCCTGGCCCTCGCCGCCCCCGCGACCGCACGGGCCGCGGAGTTCCACTTCGAGAACGACATCCTCCCGATCCTCGGGCGGTACGGGTGCAGCGCGTCCGGCTGCCACGCCAAGGCCGAGGGGCAGGGCGGGTTCAAGCTGTCCGTCCTCGGGTCCGACCCGGAGGCCGACTACGCCGCGCTCACCAAGGAGGGCCGCGGCCGCCGCACCTTCCCCGCGTCCCCCGACGACAGCCTGCTCCTGCGGAAGGGCACCGGCCGCACCCCGCACGGCGGCGGCACCAAGCTCGCCTTCGGCGGCGAGGACTACCGCGTCGTCCGCAACTGGATCGCCGCCGGGATGCCGTTCGGCGCGCACGACGCCCCGCACGTCGTCGCGTTGACGGTCGAGCCCCGCGAGCGGGTCATGGGCCAGAACGCCGCCCAGCAACTCAAGGTGACGGCCCGGTACTCCGACGGGGCCGAGAAGGACGTGACCCGCCACGCCCGGTTCCAGTCGAACGCCGACGCGGTCGCCGTGGTGGACCCGAACGGGCTCGTCACCACCCGCGATGTGCCCGGCGAGGCGACCGTGATGGCCGCGTACCTCGGCGAGGTGAACGTCTTCAGCGTGCTGGTGCCGCGGCCGGGCGCGCTGGTGAAGAACAACCAACCGCAGCTCAACTTCATCGACAAGCTGGTGGACGCGAAGCTCGCCAAGCTGAACGTCGCGCCGTCGGGCCTGTGCGACGACGCCGAGTTCCTCCGCCGCGTGTTCCTCGACCTGACCGGCACGCTGCCGACCGCGGCCGAGGCGCGGGCGTTCCTCGCTGACGCCGCCAGGGACAAGCGTGCGAAGCTGGTGGAATCGCTGCTGGACCGCCCCGAGTTCGCCGACCTGTGGGCGATGCGCTGGGCCGACCTGCTCCGCGTGGACCGCGGGCCGCTCGGGCACCAGCGGGCGCACCTCTACTACAAGTGGGTCCGCGGCGCGATCGCGAACAACAAGCCGTTCGACGAGTTCGCCCGCGAGTTGGTCACGGCCGAGGGGCCGGTCGCCGAGGTCGGCCCGGCGAACTTCTTCAAGGTGATGACCAAGCCCGGCGAGACCGCGAGCGCCGTGTCGCAGGTGTTCCTCGGCGTGCGGATCACCTGCGCCGAGTGCCACCACCACCCGTTCGACCGGTGGAAGCAGACCGACTACTACGGCATGACGGCGTTCTTCGCGACCGGCACCACGACCAACCCGCGGACCAACAAGCCGGTGTTCGCATACGCCCTCGGCGGCGAGATGCCCGCGGCGGACCCGACCGGCGACCGCCGCGTGCCGCTCGCCGAGTGGATGACCCGGCCCGACAACCCGTTCTTCGCCCGCAACCTCTCGAACCGCGTCTGGGGCTGGCTCCTCGGCCGCGGGCTGGTCGAGCCGGTGGACGACGTGCGGGCCACCAACCCGCCGAGCAACCCGGAACTGCTCGACGGGCTCGCGAAGTTCGTGGTCGAGAGCAAGTACGACGTGCGGAAGCTGATCGTCGCGGTGACCGCGTCGCGCGTGTACCAGACGACGACCGCCCCGAACGACACGAACGAGCGCGACGAGCGGAACTTCTCGCGGGCGTACTTCAAGCGGCCCGACGCCGAGGTGCTGCTCGACATGATGTGCCAGTCGCTCGGCGTGCCCGAGAAGTTCCAGGGCTCGCCGGGGGTGACGCGGGCGGTGCAACTGTGGGACAGCAAGGCCCGGAGCGACTTCCTGAAGCTGTTCGGCCGGCCCAGCCGCGTGACCGCGTGCGACTGCGAGCGGGGCAAGGAGCCGAGCGTGTCGCAGGTGCTGAACCTGCTGAACTCGCCGGACATCCAGGCGAAACTCACCCACGAGGCCGGGACCGTGTCGCGGCTCGTGCGCGAGCAGAAGGACGACGCGAAGCTGGTCGAGGAGCTGTACCTGACCTTCTTCTCGCGGCCCCCGACGGCCGCCGAGAGCGGGGTGGGCGTGAGGCACCTGCGCAAGCTCCCCGCGAGCCGCCGCGCCGCCGCCGAGGACCTCGCGTGGGCGCTGCTCAACAGCACCGAGTTCCTGTTCAACCACTGAGCCCGAGCCGCCGTGCCACGCCACCCCGCACTCCTGTTCGTCCTGCTCGCCGCCCCCGCGGTTCACGGTCAGGCTGCGCCGAAAGAGGTTGATTTCACGCCGCTCGAAGCCGTCGCCAAGAAGGAACTCGTCGACAGCGCCGTGCCCGGTGCGGTGGTCGTGATCGTGCAGGGCGACCGCGTCGTGTACGCGAAGGGCTTCGGCGTCACGAGCGTCGAGGGCACGGAGGTGCCCACGCCCGACCACCTGTTCCGCATCGGCTCGACCACCAAGGTGTTCGTCGGCATGGTCCTCGTGAAGCTCGCCGAGGCCGGCAAGCTGAAGCTCGACGCGCCGGTCGGCAAGCTGATCGACGGGCTGCCGCCCGAACTCTCCGCGCTCACCCCGCAGCAGTTGCTCACGCACACCGCCGGGCTGCCGGACGAGAGCGACATGTTCGGCAGGCACGACGACGAGGCGCTCGGGGCCAGCATCAAGAAGTGGACGGCCGACAAGCTCTTCACCAAGCCGGGCGACGTGTACTCGTACTCCAGCCCCGGGTACTGGATGGCCGGCTACGTCGCCGAGCGGGCCGCGGGGAAGCCGTTCGCCGACGTGATGGCGACCGAGTTGTTCTCGCCACTCGGCATGAAGCGCACGACCTTCCGCCCGACAATGGCGATGACGTACCCACTCGCGCTCGGCCACGAGGTGCGGGGCGGCAAGCCGGTCGTCGTGCGCCCGGCCGCCGACAACGCCGCAACGTGGCCGGCCGGGTCGATGTACACAAGCGGCACCGACATGGCCCGGTTCATGATCGCGTTCCTGCACGAGGGGAAAGTCGACGGCAAGCCGGCCCTGACGGCGTCGCTCGTGAAGACGGTGACCGCGCCGCACGCCGCGGTGCCGGGCGAGGGGCACTACGGCTACGGCATCCACGTCGAGAAGGTCCGCGGCGTCGACGTATGGACGCACAACGGCTCCCGGGTCGGCCACGGCAGCCGGCTCACGATGGCCCCGGGGCACGGGTTCGGCCTCTTCATCGTGGCGAACCGCAGCGGCGCGAGCATGCCCCGCACCGCGGCGAAGGCACTGGAACTGGCGCTGCCGTTCGAGCCGGCCGCGAAGCGGGACGCCGGCCCGAAGCCGGCCGCCGATCAACTGGCGGTCCTGGCAGGCGTGTACCGCAACGGCCCGCGGCACATGGACCTGAAATGGGCCGACGGCGCACTGTCGCTCGTCGAGGCGAAGAAGGGCGGGCCGGTCGAGCCGCTCGGGGGCGAGAAGTTCCGGGCGGAGGACGGCGAGCGGTTCGAGGCGCTCACCGGCTGCGACGGGGCGACCGCGTACCTGTTCCGCAGCGGCCGGGCGTACCGGAAGGACGACGCGAAATAATCACCATTCCAGCCGCCGCGTCGCGACGCAGCGGCTTCGGGGGGAGCGACCCATGCCCACGCGATTCTGCGACGGCCACACCCGGCGGGACGCCCTGCGGGTCGGCACCGCGAGCCTGTTCGGCGCGTCCCTCGGGCTGCCGCAACTGCTCCGGGCGTCGGACGCCGCGAAGCCGAAGAGGGACGTGTCGCTGATCTTCGTGTTCCTGCACGGGGGCCAGAGCCACATCGACACGTTCGACCTGAAGCCGGACGCGCCCGCGGAGATCCGCGGCGAGTTCCAGCCGATGCAAACGAAGGTGCCCGGGCTGGTCATGTGCGACCTGCTCCCGAAGACCGCCGGGCAGCTCGACAAGTTCTCGCTGGTGCGGTCGTTCCGGCACCACAACTCGGACCACGGCCCGGCCGACCACTACATCCTCACCGGGTTCTTCCCGACCCCCGGGTTCAACCCGACGCTGTCGCCGAACAACCAGAAGCCGAGCGTCGGGTCGGTGGTGTCGAAGAAGCTCGGGCCGAAGGGGTCGGTGCCGGCCTACGTCGCGCTGCCGAAGGTCCACCCGAGCGGCGGGTCGGCGTACCTCGGCGCGGCCCACGCCCCGTTCGTCATCGACGCCGACCCGAGCGCGCCGACGTTCTCGGTGCCCGACCTCGTGCCGCCCGCGGCCATCGCCAGCGACCGCCTCGACGACCGCCGCAAGCTCCTCGACACCGTCGACCGGTTCCACAAGAGCGCCGAGGCGCGGGCGAACGCGCAGGTCGGGGCGGTCGCCACGTTCCGCGACAAGGCGTTCGACCTGATGACCTCGCGGCAGGCGAAGCAGGCGTTCGACATCGCCGCCGAGCCCGAGAAGCTCCGCGACGAGTACGGCCGCAACTCGCTCGGCCAGAGCTGCCTCATGGCACGCCGGCTCGTCGAGGGCGGGGTGCGGTGCGTGACCATCGACCACAGCAACTGGGACACGCACGACGGCAACTTCGCGGTGCTCAAGAACACGCTGCTGCCGGCCTACGACTCGGCCGTCAGCGCGCTGTTCCGCGACCTGGCCGACCGCGGGATGCTCGACAGCACGCTCGTGGTGGTGACCGGCGAGTTCGGCCGCACCCCGCGGATCAACAAGAACGCCGGCCGCGACCACTGGGGGCCGTGCTTCACGGTGCTGCTGGGCGGCGGCGGGATCAAGGGCGGCGTGGTGGTCGGCAAGACCGACGCCCGCGCCGAGCGCCCCGCGACCGACCCCTACGGCCCCGAGGACCTGTTCGCGACGATGTTCGCGCAGATGGGCATCGACCCCAAGGGCGAACTGCACATGCCCGACGGCCGCCCGACCGGCCTCGTCAACGGCGGCAAGGTGATGACCGAGTTGGTGTGAGTTGGAAGAGAAGAGGGTTCACCGCAGAGGGCGCGGAGAGCGCAGAGAGAAAGCCGACAAGCGAGCAAAGCCGTGACGATGAATCCGTGGTCGGCACTCCCCAACGCGCCCCCATTCGTCCTCCCAGGCGAGGAACAAGCCGCGGTCGAAGAGTTCAATCGAACGGCCGCGCCGAAATACCGGCTCCACACCGACGCCTTGCTGCCCGAGGCGTTTGTCGGTGCCAAAGACGCTCCCGTGGTGCTGCTCAGCAACAACCCGGGCCTGAGCGCCACCGCGAGTAGAACAGAGGCGCGCCAGAGCCCGGTTTTTCGCGAGTGGGTGAGAAAGAGCCTGCTTCACGAGCCGCTGGAGTACCCGTTCTTCTACCTCGCCCCGGTGTTTCGCAAGATCGGCGGCGGGGATTGGTGGGACCGGAAACTGAAGCGCCCGCTGGCGACATTCGAGCGAGTCACCGTGGCGCGGTCGTTCCTGAATGTGGTGTACTTCCCGTACCCGTCCCTCCGGTTCGGGCACCGACGGATCCGCGTGCCATCGCAAGAGTACAGTTTTGCACTCGTAAGTGCCGCGGTGGAACGGGGAGCGGTGATCGTCCTGATGCGACCGGGTAAACGAGACGTGTGGTTGGAGGCGGTTCCGAAGTTGGCGAACTACAGCCGGTTCCATGCGGTGAAGAACCCACAGAACCCGACAATCAGTCCGAAGAACTGCGACGGGTACAGCGAGGTTGTCAAGGCGATCGAGACTTCCGCGGGGGCGATGAGAGTACACGGGGGATGACCATGCACCAGACTCGCGTTGATCTCGGCTCGTATCGCACTCTGCTCTGTCGGATTTCTCTCTGCGTTCTCTGCGCCCTCTGCGGTGAATCCTCTTTCCTCCGAGCCAACCCGCCCACGGCGAGCTACGTGTTCCCGGCCGGCGGGCAGCGCGGCACCACGGTGCCCGTGCGGATCGGCGGGTTGTTCCTGCACGACAGGTGCGCGTTCGACCTCGCCGCGCCCGGCGTGAAGGCGTCGCCGGAACTCGTGCGCGACAAGCGGCTGTGGTTCGAGGGGCCGGTGCTCCCGCTCCCCGACTCGCAGCGCCAGGAGGACTACCCGGCCGACATGCGCGGCTCGGTCGCGCTCGCGGCCGACGCGAAGGTCGGCCCGGTCCGCGGCCGCGTGTTCACGTCGCAGGGCGGGGCCGGCGGCCTGGTGTTCGTCGTCGGCGACTTGCCCGAGGTCGTCGAGCAAGAGGTCGAGGGCGAGCCGATCCCGAAGGCGCTCGCGCTGCCGGTCACCGCCAACGGTCGCGTGTTCCCGCACGAAGACATCGACCTGTGGGAGTTCGACGGCGAACCCGGCAAGACCGTTACCGCGTTCGTTCACGCACAGGCACTCAACTCGCCGCTCGTCCCGCAACTCGACGTCCTCGACGCGAAGGGCAACGTCGTCGCCGAGCAGATGCCGCACCCGTGCGTCGGCACCGACGCGAGCGTGCGGTTCACGCCGAAGGTCGCTGGCAAGTACCGGGTGCGAATCACCGACGCCCGCACCCTCGGCGGCCCGGCCTACGTGTACCGCCTCACCGTCACCACCGCTGACGTGCCGCAGTTCCACTTCCCGCTGCGGGTGAAGCCGGACGGCCTGAAGGACGCGACCGACGCGAAGGACGCGCTGAGCGCGCCGGTGGCGCTCAACGGCCGCATCGAGAAGCCCGGCACCGCGAACGAGTGGAAGCTCGATCTCAAAAAGGGCGGCCGGTACGCGCTCGACCTGGTTGCCCGCCGGGCCGAGTCGCCGCTGTGCGGGGTCGTGACGGTCACCGACCCGACGGGCAAGGAGGTCGCGAAGGCCGAAGCAAGCGAGACGGCCGACCCGAATCCGCTCGCGTTCAGCCCTTCGGTCGACGGCGTGTTCACCGTGCGGGTGAGCGAGAAGTACCGCGGCCGCGGCGGTCCGAACTTCGCGTACCGCCTTGCGGTCACCGACGCCACCGCGCCCGCGGGCGAACCCGGCTTCCGCCTCACGCTCCCGGCCGCCGCCGTCACCGTCGCGCGCTCCGGCACCGTCAAGGTGAAGGTCACCGCCGAGCGCAGCGGCGGCTTCGCCGGTCCGATCGTCGTGCGGGCCGTTGGCCTGCCGAAGGGCGTGACCGCGCCGCCGGTCGTGATCCCCCGCAACCAACCCGCCGCGGAACTCACGCTCACGGCCGCCGCGGACGCGCACATCGCAACCAGCGCTCTGAAGATCGAGGGCACCGGCGTCGCGGGCGTCACCGCCCGGGTCGCGGGCGGCACCGTTGTGTCGGGGACGCGGTTCGTTCCCGAGACGGGCGACGTGCGGCTCGCGGTCGCGCTGCCGACCCCGTTCAAACTCGTGGACGAGTACGTGATGACGTCGGCCGCCCGCGGGGAGGTGTACAAGCGGAAGTACAAGCTCGACCGCGGCGGGTTCGACGGCCCGATCGAGGTGCAACTCGCCGACAAGCAGGCCCGGCACCTCCAGGGCGTGTCGGGGCCGGTGCTCGTGCTCAAGCCCGGCGAGACGGCCTTCGAGTACCCCGCGTACCTGCCGCCGTGGATGGAACTCGGCCGCACCTGCCGCGCGTGCGTGATGGCGACCGCGAGGGTCAAGGACCCCGTGGACGGCCGCGAGCACACGGTCAGCTTCAGCTCGACGGAGCAGAACCAGCAGATGATCGTGGTCGTGTCGCCGGGGCGGCTCGACATGAGCCTCGACCGCACGAGCCTGCGGGCCGAGCCGGGCACCGAGGTGCGGCTGCCGGTCACGGTCGCCCGCGACAAGAACCTGGCCGGCCCCGCGAAGGTGGAAGCGGTACTGCCGGCGCACTGGAAGGGCGTGACGGCCGCCCCGCTGGTGATCCCCGCGGGCCGCGACACGGGCGAGTTGGTGCTGACGTTCGCGAAGGACTGCGGGCCGTTCAACGCGCCGCTCGTGGTCCGCGCCACGGTCGAGACGAGGGACACGCCCGTGACCGCCGAGGCGAAGGTCGAGATCGTGAAGTGAGACACCAAGCGAAGCGATGGGACGCGGATGGCGCGGATGAGACACGGGAATGAAAACCGATCAGCCAGAAGGCAGTTGTGAACTGCGATCTCGGCTGATCCTCTTCATCCTGGCTTTGATCCGCCTCATCCGCGTGCCATCGCCTCTCGGAACGCCACCATCGTCTGCTTCGCCGCGGCCTCGGGGTCGGGCAGCGGCAGCACCTCGGCCGACAAGTACCCCGAGTAGCCGATGTCGCGGAGCGCCTGCACCACGGGCGCGAAGTCGGTGTGGCCCATCCCCGCGGCGCGGCGGTTCGAGTCTGCGAAGTGGACGTGGCCGACGTACTTCCCCGCGGCCCGCAGGGCGTCCGCCAGGTTCACCTCTTCGATGTTCATGTGGTACAGGTCGCACAGCAGCGCGACGCGCTGGACCCCGAGGCCGGCGAGGAGCGCCGCGCCGTCGGCCTGCGTGTTGACGAGGTTCGTCTCGTACCGGTTGAGCGGCTCGTACAGCACGCGGGTGTCGTAGTCGCCGGCGTGCTCGTCGAGCTTGAACAGCGCGTTGCCGAGGTAGCGCAGCGCGACCGGCTTGGGCACGTCGTCGCCGGCCCGGCCCTGCATCGACCCGATGATGACCGGCGCGCCGAACGGCCCCGCGAACTCGATCACCTTCTTGACGAAGTCGAGCGCCCTGTCGCGGGTGGCCTGGTCGGCCGCCGTGAGGCTGAGCTTGTGCTTCACCCACCCGGCCCCGGTGCCGACCGCGGCGAGTGACAGCCCGTTGTCATCGAGGAGCGCCCGGAGGTCGCCCGGGTCCACCGCGTCCGGGCCGGGCGGGAACAGTTCGATGGCGTCGAACCCGAGCGCCTTCGCGCTGCGGCACGCGGCGGCGAGGTCGTCCCAGAACACGAACGGCCCCCCGCGGGCCTCGGGCACGAGCGACACGGTGACGGCGGACTTCATTACGGGTGAAGGGGTGAGAGGGTGAAGGGGTGAAGGGGTGCGGTGTCTCCCGCTCGCCCTTCACCCCTTCAATTTAGTCAGGAGCGAACGAGCGCGGCGTACTCGGCCTGGAGCTTCTTGGTGACCGGGCCGACCGGGTACTCGCGGCCGTCGATGGAGCCCACCGGCTGCACCTCGACCGCGGTGCCGGTCAGGAACACCTCGGTCGCCTTCGCGAGTTCGTCGGGCCAGATCTCGCGCTCGACGACCGTGATCCCGGCCCTGCGGGCGAGGTCCATCACCGTCTGCCGGGTGATGCCGTTGAGGATCGTCTCGGTGGTCGGCGTGTGCAGTTCGCCGTTGATGAGCAGGAACAGGTTCGCGCCGGTCGCCTCGGACAGCCGGCCCTTGTAGTCGTGCATCAGCGCGTCCTGCGCGCCGGCCGCGAGCGCCTCGTCCTTCGCGAGCGTGCAGATGATGTAGAGCCCGGCGGCCTTGCTCCCGGCCGGGCTCGACTCGGGGCTCGGCCGCTTCCACCGGCTGGTGACGAGCTTGATGGCCTTCTGCTCGTAGTACGCGCCCCACGGGAACGCCGCGATCGCGACGTGGACCTTCGTGCCGATCGCCGACACCCCGATGACCTCGGCGCCGCGCCACGCGATCGGCCGGACGTACCCCGAGTCGAGCTTGTTCTCGGCGATGACGAGTTTCGTGGCGGCGTCGAGTTCGGCGACCGAGTACGGCAGCTCGTAGGCGAGCATGTTGGCCGACTTGTGGAGCCGGGCCGAGTGCTCGGTGAGCTTGAACGCCTTGCCGTTGTAGATCCGCAGCCCCTCGAACACGCCGTTGCCGTAGTGCAGGCTGTGCGAGAGGACGTGGAACTTGGCCTCGCGCCACGGCAGGAGCTTGCCGTTGTACCAGATCACGCCGTCGCGGTCGTCCATCGGGGGACTGCTCATTTCCAACTCCGGTAAAGGTGCTCCGGTCAGTTTATGATCGCCCGGCCGCGGAGCCACAACGCGACTGGTGCCGGCCCCGCGATCGGGGTAACTTTGGGGCAGGAGGACACGCTGTGCCAACCTACATCACCCCACGGCCGCTTCTCGTGCGCTGGACCGCGGAGCAGTTCAACGCGGTCTGCGGCATGGGGTGGTTCGAGGGCCGCCGCCCCTTCCTTCTCGATGGCGTCATGTGGGAGAAAGGGCCGATGAGCCCGACCTACGCTTGCACCCTCGGACTCGTTACCGATGCCCTGCGCCCACTGTTTTCCAAGAGCTGGTTGATCCGCCAACAAATGCCGTTGACCGTGGACGAGTACAACGACCCCGTTCCCGATGTCGGTGTCGTTCGCGGCGAGCCCCGGGACTTCTCGGACGAGCACCCGTCAACGGCAGTGATGGTAATCGAGGTCGCGGATACGTCGCTCCAGATCGACCTCACCGAGAAGGCCGAGCGGTACGCCACGGCCGGCGTCGCCGACTACTGGGTGCTCGACGTCGTGAACCGCGAACTGTACGTCCTGCGCGATCCGGCCCCGCTGCCCGCCGGTCTCGGCGCGACGGCGGACCGCGACCAGAAGAAGTTCACCACCTCCGACCGCGTCTCGCCGCTCGCCGCACCGCATGCATCCGTCCTCGTTGGCGACCTGTTGCCGTAGAATGACCCGATGAGCGACGAGGCACCCAAGAAGAAGCGGCGGCCGTTCTGGCGGAAGCGCGTGCGGCGGTCGACCGCGGCGGGCGAGCACAAGCCCGTGCTGCTCGCCGAGGTCCTCGCGGCGCTGGACCCGCGGCCCGGCCAGACGGTCGTCGATTGCACCCTCGGGTTCGCCGGCCACGCCCTCGAACTCCTCGCGCGCGTCGCGCCCGACGGGCTCCTCGTCGCCACCGACCTCGACCCGGCCAACATCGAGCCCGCCCGCGCCAGGCTCGAAGCGGCCGGCGGCCTGTTCGCGCTGCACCACACGAACTTCGCGGGGCTCACCGGCGTCCTCGCGGCCGAAGGGGTCACGCAGGTCGACGGGCTCCTCGCCGATCTGGGCATGTCGAGCATGCAGGTCGACGACCGCCGCCGCGGGTTCTCGTTCATGCGGGACGGCCCGCTCGACATGCGGATGGACCCGACCCGCGGCCGCACCGCGGCGCAGCTCCTCGCGACGCTCCCCGAGGAGGAACTCGCGGCGTGCTTCCGCGACCTCGGCGACGAGCCGCGGGCCGACGCGATCGCGTCCGCGATCGTTCAGCAGCGGGCGACCGCGCCCGTCGAGCGCACGAAGGAGCTGCGCGAGTTGATCGAGCGGGCGGCCCCCGTGCAGGTGAGTCGCACGCCGGGCGCGCCGCCGGAGCGGAAGCAGCTCTTGGGGCCGAGCACCCGCGTGTTCCAGGCGCTCCGCATCCTCGTGAACCGCGAGCTCGGGAGCCTCGCGCACCTGCTCCGCGTGCTCCCGACCATTTTGAAGCCCGGTGCGGCGGCCGCGATCATCAGCTTCCACAGCGGCGAGGACCGGCTCGTGAAGGTGGCGTTCCGGGACGGGCTCCGCGCCGGCGTGTACGGGGCGGTGAGCGCCGACGCGGTGCGGCCGACGTTCGAGGAGCGGAAGGAGAACCCGCGGTCGCGGTCGGCGAAGCTCCGGTGGGCGCGGCGGGCGTCAGCGGTCGAGTAGCCCGAGCGAACGGAGCCACGGCGTCAGGTGCGTGTCGGCGAGCCACCGGCTGTACCGCTCGGCCCCGTGCCGGAGCATGTGGTGGCCGTCCATGAACTCGTCCTCGCGCGCGTCGAGCGGTGCCGAAAAGACCGGGACGTTCAGTTCCCCGGCCAGGCCGCGCAGGTGCCCCTCGGCCGCGTCCAGCACGCCCGGCGCGAACGCCGCCCGGAACGCCGGCGAGACGGGCGGCACGAAGAACGCCACGGGGACCGACCGCTCGCGGCACGCGGCCACCAGGTCGCGCACCGCCCGGTGCGACACTTCGCCCGGGTGGAACCCGATGAAGGCGTCCCGGTACTCCCGGCGGGCGTGCGCCGTGGCCCGCTCGCGGTACTCGGGGGTAACGCCCGCGATCGGCTGGAACCCGTGCGGGTCGAGCGTGTCCCACTGAAAGTCGATCCGCCGGTCCCACGGCTGCCAGTTCGGCACCCAGTGACTCATCAGCACCTGCCGCTGCGCGAACCACGGGTTCGCCCGTGCCCGGAGCCAGTCGCCCCGCAGCGCGGCGGGCGCGGCGAGGTACGGATCGAGGCGGCGGAAGTCGCCCGCGGAGAGCCGCGCGACCCGGTCGCGGAACTCGCCGTCGGCCGGACCGTCCACGGCCATGACCGGCGGGAACAGTTCCACGACCACCGCCGCCGGCGTCGCCCCGGCGTCGAACGCGCGGCGGAGCGCCAGTAGTTGCTTGAGGGGCGTCGAGGCCGACTGCCCGAAGTTGAACGCCCGCGTGCCGCCCATCGCCGCGGGGGCGATCGCGTTCTGCGTCCGCGACGACCCGACGACCAGCACCACCGGTTCGTGTGAGCGGGCCAGGCGGCCGATCCGGTGCCCGAACTCCGGGTCGCGCCACTCGGGCTTGACCGTCTCCAGCGCGAGCGCCAGGCCGGCCGCCGCCGCGACGAACGCGACCGCGCCCCACATCAGCGAGGCCCGTGCGGACCGGCGGCGGTCGCCCGCCCGCGGAGTTGGGGCCGCGAATCGCGCGAGGGGGATTGCGAAACGGAGGCGGGTGTTCACGGCTGCCCCCCGGTCGCGGGGAACATCTGTGCGACGGCCGGGCCGAGCTTCCGGGTGTACTCGGCCGCGCCGGGCCGCGTCAGGTGGAAGCCGTCCATGATGAGCGCGTCGTCGATCCAGTCGCGGGTGTTCAGCACCGGCACCCCGAGGTCGCGGCTCAGGCCGGCGAGGTGCTCGCGGGCGAGCCGCTCGACACGCTCGGGGTACAGCTTCCGGAACTCGGTCGACTCGGGGAGGTACACGAACCCGACGGCCGCGCCGTGCGCCCGGGCGAGCGCGACCGTCTCGCGGAACGCGCGGTCGGCTGCCGGCGCGACGCGGTACGCCGCGAACAGCGGGTTGTAGATGTCGGCGCACCGGGCGTGGCACGCGGCCCGCGCCGGCGTCAGCCCCGGCTCGAACTCGGGGGCCGGCTTCCACCCCCACCCGTCGAGGTCGTCCCACGTCCAGTCGCTGCGCTTCTCTGGCGGCACCCACCGGTGCGCCACCTGGACCAGCAGCCGCTCGCGGTGGCCGAACGCGGGCACCCGGTTCTTCCAGTCCATCTCCCGCTCGATCCGGGCCGCGTCCGGGAAGTAGTCGCGGACGAGCGGCCGGTCCACGTCCATGAGGCGGTCGCGGGCGATGCGGTGCGTCTCGACCCACCCGCCGTCGTTGTGCAGGAACGGCGGCCAGTACTCGATGAGCACGACCGCGGGCCGGAACCCGTCGGCGTACGCGCGGCGCAGGACCATCTGCTCCATGATCGGGCCGCTGCCGAGGAGGGCCGCGTTGAACAGCAGCGGGTCCGGCCGGGTCGGGTCGGCGGGCCGCGTGGCCTCCCACTCGGCGGGGCGCAGGCCCATCGCGGTCCGTGAGCTGCCGACGACCAGCACGAGCGGCCGGCCGGGATTCTCGGCGAGCCGCGCGCGGAGTTGGCTCGTGCGGCGGCCGTACTCGGGGTCGCGCACCCGGGCATCGGACGACACCGCGCCAACGAGTGCGTTGAGCGCGAGGGCTGCGACGCCGAACCAGAGCAGCGTCGGCCGCGCCTTGTGGCGCCGAACAGGAGCCGCGCGTTCGACGGAGGCGCGCGGCAGCTTGAGCCGTGCGAGCCACGCGAGGCGGAGGCGAACGGTGCGTGTCACGGTGTCACCTCGGGAGCGAGCACCTCGGCGGTGAGGCGGTCGGTGAACGTCGCGGCCCCGCCGGGGAGCAAGTGGTGCCCGTCGGCGAAGCCGGTGTCGGGCACCCACCGGCGGGCGTCGGTCACCGGGCACCCTTCCTCGCCCGCGAGCCGCGCGAGCCAGCGGTCGAACCGCGCCCCGACTTCGGCGGGCACCAGGTCGCGGAACCACGCGGCCTCGGGCATCACGACGAGCCGGACTGGGATTCCGTGCTCGTGTGCCAGGCGCACCGTGTCGCGGAGGGCGCGCTCCGCGGGGCCGCCGGGCGTAAGAGTGCGCAGCACGTCGGCGTAGTCGCTGCGGGCGCGGGCGCGGCTCGCGGCGACGAGTGCGGGCGTCAGCACCTCCTCGGGGATGCGGTGCCAGCCGCGGGCGTCGCCGGTGCGGCCTTCGTCGTACCGGCGGTGGGGCGGCACTGCCCACGGGGCCACGCGGCCGAGGAGCTGGAACCGGAGCCCGAGCCACGGGTTCGTCCGTGTGCCGCGCCACTGCGAATGGAGCCGGTCGCGCGGGACGCCGTACCCCGCGAGGCGGTCCAGTTCGTCGCGCGTGAACCGCGAGCCGTCGATCATGCGGGCTTCGAGCGGCTCGCCCCCGAGATCGGCCGCCAGCGCCGGCAGCACCTCGACGAGCAGCAAACGTGGTCGGTGGCCCGCAGCGATCAGGCGGCGCAGGTAGACGTTGTGCGTGACCGGTCCCGTGCCCGGCACGCCGAAGTTGAAGGCGCCGGCGCGGCCGGCGTCGAACCCCGAGTTCACCCGCGACGTGCCGAGGAACACCGCGGGCGATGGGTCGGTCCGCTCGACCACGGCGAGTCGCGCTTCGAGGTCGCCGTAGGCCGGGTCGCGGACGAGGTACGACGCCTCGCCGAGCGCCGAGAGGCCGGCGGTCGCGGCGAGCAGCGCCAGGAAACCCGTGGCGAGTGCGCGCCGCGAACGCGAGCGCGCCGTCGCCGGCCGGGACCGCACTGAGGCGGTCGCGGGCCGGGGCCACGGCACGAGGGCTCGCGTTCGCACTCTCACAGGCGGTCGCCCCGCGTCGGGTCAGAACTGGAAGTAGATGAACGTGGTGCCCGTGTCCGGGGCCAGGACCATCGCGGCGCACAGGCACACCGCGTACCCGGTGCCCAGGACCGGAGCCGGGAGCCGGGCGTGGATCCGGTCCCACGCGCCGGACCGCACCAGCAGGTGGCACGCCAGCACGAACCCGGCCAGCACCCACAGGCTCTTGTTCGGCAGCGGCAGCGGCAGCCCGCGGTGCAGCGAGAACAGGTGCCGGTACAGGTCCAGCGCCTTCGACAGGTCCGGCTGGAACAGCACCCAGCACAGGCTCACGGCGAGGAACGTCACGAACACGCGGAGCGCCGTGCCCGGGTACGACTCCAGCACCGCCGACACCCGCGGCCGCGGCTCGCACCAGTCCTTGAACTGCTTGTGCAGCACGAGCAGCAGCCCGTGCGCGACGCCCCACAGGACGTAGCCCCACGCGGCCCCGTGCCACAGCCCGCCGAGCACCATCGTGAGCATCAGGTTCCGGTGCGTCGCCCACCGCCCGCCGCGGCTCCCGCCGAGCGGAATGAACACGTAGTCCCGGAGCCACGTCGAGAGCGAGATGTGCCACCGCCGCCAGAACTCGGTCACGTTCGCCGAGAGGTACGGCATCGCGAAGTTGTTCGTCAGCTTGTAGCCCAGCAGGTGGGCCAGCCCCAGCGCCATGTCCGAGTAGCCCGAGAAGTCGCAGTAGATGCGGACCGCGTAGGCCAGCACCGCGAGCCAGCACGTGCCGGTGCCGTACTTGTCCGGGTCGGCGATCACCGGGTCGCAGAACAGCGCCATCCGGTCGGCGATCGCGAGCTTCTTGAACACGCCCATCAGGAACAGTTGCACGCCCACCTGCGCCCGCACCCAGTTCCACCGCTTGGGCCGCCGGGTCTGGCGGAGGAAGTCGCCGGCCCGCACGATCGGCCCGGCGACCAGGTGCGGGAAGAACAGGATGAACAGCAGGAACCGCGGCAGGCTCGTCTCGGCCGGGATCTTCCGCCGGTACACGTCCACCGCGTAGCTGATCGCCTCGAACGTGTAGAAGCTGATGCCGAACGGGATGAACAGCGCCAGCGGGTTGAGCTTCTGGTAGCCGGGGTCGTACCCCAGGCGGGTGAGCCCGTCGAACAGTTCGTTGAGGAAGAACCCGCGGTACTTGAAGTAGCACAGGACGCCGAGGTTCATTGTGACGCTGGCGATCATGACCGCGAACCGCCACCGGTCCCGCTTGGTCGCGGCCATCGCCCGGCCGAACAGGTAGTCGGCGAGCGTGGTGCCGGTGACGAGGAACGCGAGGTCGTAGCTCCACGCGGCGTAGAAGTGGAAGCTCGCGACCACGAGAAGGTAGATGCGGAGCATCGGCCACCGCCGCGGGAGCGCCCAGTACAGGGCGAACACCGCGGCGAAGAAGACCAGGAACGCCTGCGTGTGGAAGAACGGGGCCGGCAGCCACGAGTGCAGCCACTGGAAGTACTGCGGGGCCGACTGGAGCGCGGCGGCCTCGGCGGGCGGCAGGGCGTCGGCGAGTAGCGTCAGGGGCATGGCCGGACCCGTCCGTGGGTGTATCGGGTCCGAGACTATGCCAGAGCGCGAAGTGGGGGTCAACCCCGGTGCCGCGCCCCGGCGCGACCTCGGCTTGACGGCCCGCGGGGCCGCAGTTATGCGTCGCCCCAAAGTGCGACCACGGGCCGAGGGGCGTGCGGATGCGGGTAGCGGGGCTGCTCCTGGTGCTGGCGTGCGGGTCGGTGGTGGGGTGCGTCCACCGCCGGCCGAGCGTCCCCACCATCGTGAAGTCGCTCACCCCGCCGCGGCAGATCGACGGGCTCGTCGTCGAGTCGGTGCTGATCGAGCAACCCCTGGGCGACACGTTCATCGACCGCGACCTCTGGACCGAAGCGACCCCCGTCGGCTCGCCGGAGACCCGCGCGCTGCTCGACGAGAACGGGCTGCGGGTCGGCGTCATCAGTGGCACCGGCCCGCAGAGGCTCCAGACGCTGCTCGGCTCCGAGACCGACACCGTCAGCCCGCAGCTCACGACGTTCCAGATGCGCAAGGACACGGTGCTCCCGACCGCGACAGCGGGGGCGTGCAAATACGAGGTGCGGACCGACCTGGGCGGCAAGGCGACCACAGTCGAACTGACACAGGCCAGGTGCGGGGTGCTGGTGCGGCCGCAGCAGGCGTCGGACGGCCGGGTGCGGGTGTGGTGCGAGCCGCAGGTGCAGCACGGCGACCGCCAGCAGTGGCTCCGCCCGAACGAGGACGGGACGAAGTTTGCCCAGCACAACGAGGTGCCGAGCGAGAAGTACGCGGCACTCGGCGTCGAGACGACTCTCGGCCCGGACGACTACCTGATCGTGGGCTGGGACGCGGCCGCGGCCGACACGCTCGGCTCGGTCCTGTTCAGCGCCGACGCCGGGGGCCGCCCGCGGCAGCGGGTGCTGGTGATCCGTGCCCGCCCCGCGACGCTTCCAACCGCCCCGGACCTCCCGCCCATCACCGGCGCGGCCAAGCGCCCGTCCGTCGCCGCTCAGGCCGCCTGGAAGAAGTGAAGTTACCCCGACTCGCCGCCCCCCATTCGGCGCTTCAGCCAGCCGCCGACGCCGCGGCCCTTCGACGCGAGCAGCAAGTACACGAGCACGAGGACCGACGGCGGGCCGAGCCAGAGGATGAGATCCTCGGGCGGGAACGTCACCGCGGAGCCGGCGTCTCGCCACACCTGGGCCGTCGGCTTGCGGGCCAGCAGTTCGCCCAGGTACGCCCCGAGCAGAAGCAACAGGAGCGCGACGCACCCGTCGGCGATCACCGGCAGCGGGTTGGCGCGCGGCCGCCGGGGCTTTTCCGGGGCGGGCTCTGGCACCGGAGCCGGCTTGCGGCGCACCGGCGGCTTGGGTGCGGGCTTCGGCGACTCGTCGGCGAGTTCGGACTCGGGTTCGGGTTCGGGCGGCGGGACGGGAACCGGCTTCGTGAGCTTCGGAACGGCCGGGCGCTCGGCGGGTCGGGGCGGCGGTTCGGGCTCCACCGTGCTGGCCTCGGGTACGACGAGCGGTTGCCCGCACCCCTTGCACAGGAGCGGGAGCCGCGCCAGCGCGAGGGGCACCTCGGAGTACCGGCCGCAGCTCGAACAGTTGAAGCGGATCACCGCGGGCCCTGGGCGGGTGTGAGTGAGCGACGAGTATCAGTGTACGCGGCGGGCGGGTTCGGACACCGGCGCGGCGCGTTCGCACGCACGGCACCGCCGGGGCACGCTCGCCCGTCCGTCGGCTCCTGCGGGGCGAAGGGACCAGCGGCCAGAACCTCAGACGGGCAGAGCGCGGAAGCGCGAAACGAGGCCCTTCGGCCCTCACCTTCTGTCCCCTGGGGCTCTGTCCTCTCGTCCGAAGGCCTTGGCGGGCTGCCCCGGAGCCGGCGAGCGGCCCGGCGCACGAGTTGACCGCCGGCCCCGCGGTGGGTCTATAATCAGGTGTCGCACACTCGAAGCCCGCTTGGGGACCGCACCACATGTCGCGTAAACTGGCCTGGGCGGCGCTCGCGGTTGCGGTCGCCGGCCTGTTCGTCGCCCTCCGAAGCGAGTTCACCGTGCCCGAGAACTTCCCCGTCCTCGACGCCGCCGAGATCGGTTCCAATACTCCAGCGGCCGGCGGGACCGAACTCGCCACGTTCGGCTCCGGGTGCTTCTGGTGTACCGAGGCCGTGTTCCAGCAACTCAAGGGCGTCACGAAGGTGGTGTCCGGGTATAGCGGCGGCAGCGAGAAGAACCCGACCTACGAGCAGGTGTGCTCAGGCCGCACGGGGCACGCCGAGGTGATCCAGGTGACGTTCGACCCCGCGGTGGTGTCGTACCCGGAGCTGCTGGAGGTGTTCTGGCGGTCGCACGACCCGACGACGCGGAACCGGCAGGGCAACGACGTCGGCCCGCAGTACCGCTCGGTGGTCTTCACGCACTCGGACCGGCAGGGGCAGGTGGCCGAACTCTACAAGCAGAAGATCGACGCGGCGCAGGTGTTCCCGCGGCCGCTCGTGACCGAGATCGAGCCGTTCACCGCGTTCTACCCGGCCGAGGGGTACCACCAGAACTACTTCGCCGACAACCCGCGCCAGCCGTACTGCCGCGCGATCATCGGCCCGAAGGTCGAGAAGCTGAAGGCCGTGTTCGCCAACAAGCTGAAGCCCGACGCGCCGTGACCGCGGGTGTCAAGTTGGTGGGGCAGACATGCTTGCCTGCCTCCCGAGGCGACGGTTTGAATGTTGCTCGGTCGAAATCCTCGGCCTCACGCGGGCCGCCACGGAGGGCGGCCCCTACCCACCGAGAACCAACCTCTGGTAGGGGCCGCCCTCCGTGG